>NZ_JBUOIV010000071.1:0-20756 GCF_055467485.1 Desulfosarcina sp.
AAAGCGGTCTGAAAATTCGCGGTAATAGTTATCGAAGGTGTAATCGATGTATTTGAGAAGCAGGTCTTGCTTGTTCTCGAAATAATAGTGCAGCAGGCCGTGATTGACACCCGCTTTGCGGGCGATCTCCTTGATGGTGGTCTGGTGAAACGGTTTTTCCAGAAGGCAGCGGTGCAGTGCTTCCAGGATCTGGATGCGCCGCTCATGGCGAACGATGTCTTTGGGCATGGTTGGGCCCCTCCCATCCAAAAAAGAACCGGATTGCCGCTGGCAATACCCTCGTCAATATTCAAATTAGTCGTTCAACTAAGTTAAGTAACTAAATCAAAGAATCGATTCAGTCAACAGGAATTACCGTTGACCCACCCTGAGGACCCGGTGCCCGGTTCCCTTGTTCCGCATAGACGAAAGAAGGTAAATAAGCGCGTGCACGCGGTTCAGCCGGCGGGTAGAGGATTCTGCAAGAATGGTGACCCCGATGGCCACCGAACCGGGAAAGAATGAGCAGGGGCGTTGAAACGTTTACAGGCATGGATGGCGCAGGGTTGGACACGGTTGATATCGTGTTTACATTGGTTGAATTGTGCTCGTCCAGAAGCGCTGATCGACGGACCGAGAAGATGAATGTCTATTTTCAGTTCGCTCGCTATCGCGGTTCAACCGGATAATCGTTTTATGCGAACCCATTCGGCCTTACCGCAGCCACGCTGATAGTCCACGGGCATTTCTTTCAGGGTGCCTGCGGGTACTTTGTTCGTCTATCGATTGACCCACATTCAGGAGGTGGAAAATGGATCTCGGAATACGCGGTAAAATCGCCCTGGTGACTGCTTCAAGCCGGGGATTGGGGCGCGGCTGTGCCGAACAACTGGCCGCAGAAGGGTGCCGGGTGGCCATCTGCTCCCGTGACGCCGGCGCAGCCAGACAGGCCGCCGAAGCAATTTCAAAAAAAACCGGGACGGACGTGTTTGGTGTGGCTGCCGACTTGAGCGAGGCTGGGGATATCAACCGCCTGCTCGATGGCGTTCGAAAGGCTCTCGGGGAACCGGAAATCCTCGTGACCAATGCAGGCGGTCCTCCCCCGGGAACATACGCCAGCACGGCTATCGAGGAATACGAAAAGGCCCTCAACCTGACCTTGATGAGCGCCGTGCACCTTATTCACGGGGTCACACCGGCCATGCAAAGCAACGGCTGGGGCCGGATCATCGCCATCACATCCATTTCGGTCAAGCAGCCCATCGGCACGCTGTTGCTCTCCAATATGGCCCGGGCCGGTCTGACCGGTTTTTTGAAAACGATTGCAACGGAACTGGCACCCGACGGCATCACTGTCAACGCATTGCTACCGGGCACCCACAAAACGTCGCGAATCGATCAACTGGCGACGTTCCGTGCCGAACAGGAGAAGACCTCGCCTGAGGCGATCATCCAGGAGATGATGTCGGCCAACCCCAGCCAGACCATCGGGGACCCTTCCGATTTCGGGGCTGCCGCTGCCTTTTTGGCCAGCGTCCAGGCCCGTTACATTACCGGCCAGAACATATTGGTTGATGGCGGGAATTATCGAGGGCTGCTTTAGCAACGGGTGTTGTAAGCGGGCAGCCGTCGACCGATTGCTGACGGTTGCTTGGAGTTGGCTTGGCAACGTACACATAGCGGGCACGTATTCAAGGCGTTGTCGCTCCTGGAAATGGGCGACTATTGAGAATTGGCGTTCTGCTGGAGAATGGTAGTCAGTTTGTAGAGTTCTTTTTGCAAGTCGAGGAGCTTGCCTTGCAGCAGCGTCCCCAGGACGGCCATGCGTCCCCTGGCGTTGCCGGAATTATCCAGAACCCTGTCGATCTCCGCCTGGTAGGCACGCAGGTGCGGTTGACGCTCCAGAAAGCGCTCGCGCTCCGCCAGTGCCTTCTGCAGGCATTCGTTGGCTGTGGCGCGTCGCTGGTTTGTCGCTCGATTGCCTTTGTCGGGATGTTCCTGCATGCTATCTCCAGATCTCTCTTCTGTTCCCGGTGGTTGTGCGGTAAATGGTATCGTTGGATTTTAAAAACATGAAGTCGAACGCCGTAACCCGGATTCACCGATGGGCGTGGCAATCGCTTTGTGATTAAGCAAGCCATGGGCCAGAAACCTAAAATGTAAAAAAAAGTATACAAAAACGGGATGTTAACGTTTTTTCGACCTCGCCTCGGATCAGCGGATAGGAAAATTAGTAAATAATATTAGCTGACATTATAGTCTAATTATATGTCAGCAATTACCCAATCGATTCTGGAAGCGAGATAGACCGGTGCGGCCGATTCGGCTTTTGATCCTATGCACCGAGCCGGCAGGCGTACTGAAGCAACCGGTCGAAGGCGAAGATATTCCATGAGCCTGGAGAAGGAAGGGGCATGACGGTCGAACGGGTCAAGATGAGAACCGGTTGTTTTCAGTAAATATTTTGGCTCCGGGGCGGAATCAAATAACCGGACCGCATGGGAGAAAGGAACATAATCATCTTCAACGCTGTGGATGACGACCGTGGGTGCGGTGAGATTCTTGAGCTTGGTGCCGTTGGTAAAATGAAACTTCAGCAGCCATTGGGTCGGCAGGAACCAGTATTGTCGTCGGGCGATTTCATCCAGCGAGTAAAAGGTCGATTCGAGGACCAGCGCGGCGACCCGTTTAAACTGGGCGATCTCAGCGGCAACCCCACCGCCCAATGAACGTCCCCAGATGATGATATCCTCGGGCGCGATCATTTTTACAGCCGTCAGATAATACCAGGCCGTCAAACCATCCGTGTAGATGTCCTGCTCTTTTTTGATCCTGCCGGCACTGTTCCCATATCCACGGTAGTCGACCAGCAATCCATTGACACCCATCTTATCAAAGGTGTTCAGGCGAGATGTTTGGTGACTGATGTTGGTGCCGTTTCCCTGAAAAAAGAGAACCGTTTTCTTAGCATTTTTCGTCCGCTGCCACCAGGCATTCAGTCGTTGGCCGTCAGGTGTCACCAACACCACCTCAGTGACGTCAAGGTGTTTCGGCGGTTTCGTGGAAGCTCCCCTGGATTGAAATATCACATAACTTTGCGTGAGATGGGCGAAAGCAACCAGCAGCGGATAGGCAATCAAGGCGAATATGAATACGATTATCGTCTCTTTTTTCATTTCCGGAGACCTGTCCGATTGTTTTATTTCCGCCGAGGCCGCGCCAATCAGGGGTAGGCCGTTGAATCGCCACATCCGACTTGACGGGATCATCATTCACCGCTTAAAAGAAAAGATCAAGTCAACAATTCCACGATCGCCGCGTTCAAGGGATTTCGTGCGTGGAAACCATAGGGAGAGGCAGCATGCGATTAGCTACCGTTCGGGTAGATGAAAAAGAGCAGTTGGCGATCTGCCGGAAAAACGGATGGGTCCTCATCGCGGATCTCAACCGGGCATTTGAGAGCCAATGGCCGGAAACGATGGATCGGCTGTTAACGACAGGCCAGCTCACCCGGCTGAATGCCTGGTATCGGGAAACGGGAAGCCGCGCACTGGATCAGCGGGGGCATCTGTTTTCCAGCGCCCAACCGGACATCTACGCCCCGTTGTATCGGTATCCACCAAAAATATGGGGCATCGGGCTCAACTACAGCGAGCATGCCCATGATCTTTCCGAGAAGGCGCCGACATCGGCACCGGCCAGTTTCATGAAACCGGCGACCGCCATCATCGGGCCCGGAGAGACGATACGAATACCAACGCTTTCTGAAAAGACGACCGCGGAAGCCGAGTTGGGCATCGTCATCGGCAGGCGCTGCAAAGATGTGCCCCGGGAAAAATGGCTGGACGTGGTGGCAGGATTTACGACCATCCTGGACATGACGGCTGAGGATATTCTCCGCCAGAATCCACGCTATCTGACCATGTGCAAAAGCTTCGACACGTTTTTCTCATTCGGTCCGCAGCTGGTCACGCCGGACGAGGTCGCCGATGTGCTGCGCCTGAAAGTCTCGACCATCATCAATGGGCGTGTGCATGCCGAGAACACGGTTGATCATATGACGTTTACACCCGATGTGCTGGTTGCCTATCACTCCAGGGTGATGACGCTTTTACCGGGTGACATCATTTCGACCGGAACGCCCGGAGCCGTCCACATTCACCACGGCGACCAGGTGGCCTGCCGGATCTCCGGTTTCGAAAGCCTGCACAATCCGGTGGTCGACCTCAAGTATTCCTGACGGCTTAATCAAACCGACGATTCCTGCAAAACACCGGCGCAATGGCTTTAATGATCGCCAACAGTTAAGACAGGGGGAAGCTGATGCTGCTTAAGGGCATATATCCAATCGTTCCGACACCGTTTCTGGATCAAGGCGAGATCGACTACCCCAGCATCGAGCGCCTGGTCGATTTCATGGCGCAAAAACGGGTGCATGGTCTGGCCATTCTGGGCGCCCTGGGGGAGGGACACAAGCTGACCGACCAGGAACGCACAGACGTGATTGCCCGGTACCGTGCGCTGCTCCCAAAGGGGTTGGGGCTGGTGGTCGGGGTGCGGGCGCCTGCCACGGATCCGGCGATTACCATGGTGCACCGTGCGCGGGAACTGGGGGCGGATGCGGTCCTGCTGGGTCCCCACACCGTTCAAAAGGATGGCCCGCTGCTGGACTATTACCAGCGCGTTTCCGATGCCGCGCAAATTCCCTGTATTATCCACGACTATCCTGCCGTGACCGGAATTACGATGACCGTGCCACTCATCAGCCGTATTTACGAGGCTACCGCAAACATCCAGTACATCAAGCTTGAAGATCCGCCTACGGGGATGAAAATGCAGGCCCTGAGCGAAACCGTCGGACCCGGGCTAAAGGTTTTCGGGGCGCTGGGCGGCATGTATGCCTTCGAGGAGTTGGAACTGGGGGCCGTGGGGGTGATGACCGGGTTCGTCTATGCCGAGTTGCTTGTTCAATTGTTCGAACGGGTCCAGAATCAGCAATGGAAGCAGGCCGCCGAACTCTTTTACGATTTCCTGCCGTTGAATCGCTGGGAATTCCAGCCCGGCATCGGCGTGTCGCTTCGAAAGCAGGTTTTAAAACAGTTGGGAATTTTCTCGACCGCTACGGTCAGGCACCCCGGCCCTGACGCCGACGCTAAGACCGTCGCCCAGTTGTTTCGGATCGTGGAACATCTCCGGGAAAAAGGCTACCCCCTGGCCGTGTGACGCTGAACAGATTCCATCTTAAAGCAGAACCCTGCCAAAAAAAATCGGGCAAGACCCGGAGGAAGGTCTTGCCCGAAAAAAGGGTGGAACAGGTTTGGTCTCTGTATCCTGCCAGGAAGATCAGAAGACCATTAGGTTGAAGCATGGATCAGATTACCTTCGCTGTTTTAAATGAAGCATAGGATGTGCCATCGTTTTAAAAATTATTTAAAACAAATCAAAACAGTAGGATGCTTAATGATTACCGAAAAGAAGGCTGCAACGATGAGCAACCTTTTTCACATCAGATGGGAAATGATGGTAACAAGAAAGCCCCTGCAGAGGCATGCTGCAGGGGCTTTTGGAGAGGTGGAATGGAGGTTTATGGCATTTCCACGCTAAGCGTTAAGATGCGGTTCGTTCCCATTGGTTACATTTTTTTATAATTTTGGAAGCGAAAACCGAACGGTTGATCCGGCTCTCCCAGGATCCTGGCCGCGATCGCCATCTTCGATGGAGATTTTATTCATATGCTGATCTTCTTCGCTGCCCCTATTCAAAGACCTTTTTAAGCAGATCCGTGACACGGGCAGCGGGATCGTTTCTGATTTTGGCCTCTTCTTCAGCCAGCCGGATAAACAATCCATCAATTGATTTTTCGGTGACATAGGCGTCCAGGTCGACTGCGTAATCGCCGGCAAACGGAATCGATTGGATTTTCTCGGACAGAGATTGATAGGTTCGGGTAACACCGACGCTTTCTATGGACTGTTCGATGATCGGTTTGAACAACTCCCGCAATTTGCCGGCTGTTTTGTTTTTAAAGTATGCGGTCGCCTCGTTGTCGCCTCCCTTGAGAATTTTCTCCGCATCGGTAAATGTCATTTCTTTTATGGCATCAACGAACAACGTCCTGGCCTCAGGCGCCGCTTTTTCCGCCGCACGATTCATGCTCAGTTCAAAGGCATCGAGTTCGGAAGCAAACCCGGTGGTGCGCAGAACCTTTTCAAATTTCTGAAAGGATTGGGGCAAGGGGATTTTAAGCTGCGGATCACCATAGTAGCCATTCAACTGTGAAAGCGCCTGAACCGTGTTGCCCGTGCCGATTTCCAGTGCCTCTTTCAAGCCATCGATGATTTCATTTTGGGATACGCCCGAACTTCGGCCGATGACTTCCTGGGCCTTCTTAAAGAGGCTCCCCAGATCGGCATATGCGGATGAAAAGGCGATCAAGGAGAGGATGAACAGGCAGCCACCGACGATAAGCCTTCTGTTGTTCATTGTGGGCTCCTTTTTATAACTGTTGACAGACCCGGCTTCAGCAAAGACCGGAAGCATTGAAATTGAATTGACAATCACTCCGGCCCGATCAAATCCCGCCTGCCGGGTGAAAAAAACAAGGGGGGTGCCGACATACTGCCGGCACCCCCCTTCGTGCATTGGCGGTTAACGCGCTTGGTAATGGACTAATGCTGGCCCTTGGCCGGCGGTTCCGGGTTTTCGCCGGATCCTTCGTCCACAGGCGCCTCTTCCACCTGCGGGGCGGCGTCCGCTTCGGCCTTGGCTTCGGCAGCAGCCTGTTCAGCTGCCGCCTGTTCTTCCAGGGCGGCAATGGCCGCCTCATGGGCGGCAATGGTGCGGCCGATCAGTTCCTTCTGTGCTTTGTCCGTGGTCAATTTGTCGGCCGCGGTGAGAAATCCGATGGCGGCCTTCAGGTCGTCGACGGTCCCTCTGCTGGCGGCCACATCGGCTTTATAAGTGAGAATCAAGCGGTCGATGTTGTCGAGTCGCTGATAGGCAACGGCACGCAGTGCATTCGTGGACCCGTATTCGAGGGCGGTCTTCAAGGTCGCCTTGATTCCTTCGAAATCCGGTATTCCCGGAACGTCCAGCAGCGTGTCGGCCTTGTCGATGTAGTATTGGAATACGATCGGATAGACGTCGCCGGAGCGGTAGGTCGCTTTCGTCTCTTCGGGAGCGACCACGCCGGGCAGGGCGATGACCAGTTTTTTGCCGATGGGAGAAAACTTGCCTTTCCAGATTTCCAGCGCGCCCTGGTTCTCAGTCAGGTAATACTTGGAGGAGTTTGAGACGCTGCCGCCGATCACCAAAAGAATAAGAAACGCCAGCCCGGCGGCCATAATTTTCATGGTGTTGTCGACAGGGTCGGATGGCTTCTTGGCCGCCTCCTTTGCCGGCGGCGGTTCATAGGAAACCGCTACGTCCGGTTTCTGGGCGGCGGCTTTCTTGATCGCTTCCGCCTTCTCAGCGGCGGCCTTCTCAGCGGCGGCCTTTTCAGCGGCGGCCTTTTCAGCGGCGGCCTTTTCAGCGGCGGCCTTTTCGGCAGCGGCCTTTTCGGCGGCGGCCTTTTCGGCGGCGGCTTTCTCGGCGGCGGCCTTTTCGGCGGCGGCCTTTTCGGCAGCGGCCTTCTCAGCGGCGGCCTTTTCGGCGGCGGCCTTTTCGGCGGCGGCCTTTTCGGCAGCGGCCTTTTCGGCGGCGGCCTTCTCAGCGGCGGCTTTCTCAGCGGCGGCTTTCTCGGCGGCGGCCTTTTCGGCGGCGGCCGTTTTCGTAGCGTCGATTAAATCCTTTTCACTGTAAGTATTGGCGAGAAGTCCGCTAACACGTTTGGCATCCTTGGCGTCAAAGCCGGATAGAAATTCGGGTGCCGTGAAAGTGGGCGTGGCGGCCATTTTCTTGGGCACGGTGTAAAGGACTTTGGGGGTAACGATATCAAATTTCTTCTTCAGAAGGTCTTTCACCGAAACGGGCTTGGTCTTTGGTGCGGCCTTTTTTACCGGCTTGGGCGCCGGTTTTGATTTGGCTGCCGCTTTGGCCTTGGCTGCAGGCTTCGGCTTGGCAGGAGCCGCCTTCTTGGCCGGTGCTTTTTTCTTCGGTTTCGCCGCAGGGGCGGCTTTTTTCGGCGCGCGCTTCTTCTTGGAAGTGGATTTGATAAGACTCTTTTTCCCCATGAAAAACCCCTTTGAATTTGTATTTGGATTGGCCTATAATAAAATGGAGTGACAACCAATGCTTATAAAGGATTACATAATGATTGTAAATAATTTTTTGGAGCCCGGACGGAGCGAAAACCATTGGCAGCGGCCGGGAAAAAACTGATTATGCCGGCATCGCTTCAGGATAAGAAAAAGCGGTTGGTCGATATCTTGAAAACCTTCGACCGTCTCGCGGTGGCGCTGTCCGGTGGGGTGGACAGCGCCCTGTTGCTGGCCGAAGCCCATGCCGTGCTGGGCCAATTCGTCATCGCCGTTACGGCACGGTCTCCCGTCCATCCGGATACGGACATCGCCGATGCGGCAAGGATTGCCGCCGGCCTGGGCGTGCCCCATTTCATCATCGACTCCGACGAAATGGGGCGGCCTGATTTTCTTGCCAATACCCCGGAGCGATGCTACATCTGCAAAAAGGCCGTATTCGGGCGCTTGGTGACGCTGATCCGGGAAAAAGGCTTTAAACACCTGGCTCACGGCGCCAACATCGATGATCGTGGTGACTATCGTCCCGGGATGATAGCCGCGCGTGAACTGGGTGTGGCAGCACCGCTGTTGGATGCGGGACTTACCAAGGATGATATCCGGCGAATGGCCAGGGACCGGCAACTGTTCGTCTGGGACAAGCCGGCCATGGCTTGCCTGGCCACCCGGTTTCCCTACGGAACACCCCTTGATGCTGCCAAAATTGAACAGGTTCGGCACGCCGAGCAGGTGCTGGCTGACGTCGGGGTGCCTGGCTGCCGTGTGCGTCACCACGGAGATGTCGCCCGGATCGAGGTGCCCCTGGAAAAACTGCCGGCCCTGGTTGCCGATCCGCTAAGACGCCGTATTGTCGACCCTTTGCGCAAACTGGGCTTTTTGCATGTCTCCGTGGATCTGGAAGGCTATGTGTCCGGCAGCATGAATCGGGGCCTCGACGACGACCATAACCCTCGCACACCCAATGGCTGAAACCACTCGCTGAGAGAGCCCCATGACCGATCTCCTTGTCAGGCTTTATGATTTACCCGACCCCGGCGTGCAGTTGGCGGCCCTGGCCAAAAGGGATATTGTTGTGCGGCGGGCCATGGCCAGTGAAAGAAATCGGGTTGTCGGATGGACGCAGAATCAATTTGGCGATGGGTGGGCCGCCGAAGGTGAGGTGGCTTTTTCCCGGCAGCCGATTGCCTGCATGATCGCGGTTTCCTGCGGTCGATTGGCCGGGTTTGCCTGCCACGACTGCACATGCCGCAATTTTTTCGGACCCATCGGCATCGATCCCGGGTTCCGCCGGAAGGGGGTCGGCCGTGCCCTGCTGCTGGCCACCCTGCACGCCATGGCCCATGCCGGCTATGCGTATGCCGTCATCGGGGGCGCCGGACCGGTAGCTTTTTTTGAAACGTGTGCCGGGGCATTTTCCATACCCGGATCGACGCCGGGTATATACCGGCCAACCCTTGACGAATAGCGAGGCGGCAACGTCAGCCGTTTCTTGTTCTCCTCAGGAAAACGTAAATGTCTTTTACATGGTTCGTGGGCACCCGCTATCTCAGGGCCAGGAAAAAACAGGCCTTCATATCACTGATCACCTTTCTGGCTACCGCCGGCATTGCCGTAGGCGTGATGGCCCTGATCGTCGTCATCGCCGTGATGACCGGGTTTGAATCCGAACTGCAAAACCGAATTCTGGGTATCGAGTCCCACGTGCTGGTGATGCGCTACGGGGAATCGGTTTCGGATATCGAAGCAACGGCGGCGAAGATCGAAAAAACCGACGGAATCGTGTCGGCCACTCCCTTCATCTACACCCAGGTGATGCTGCGAAGCCCCCATGGCGTCACCGGTGCGGTGTTGAAGGCCATCGATCCATCCCTGCCGGGTCCGCCCATTTTCGTCGCAAAAAACATTGGCCTTGTCGATGTCCTGACCGATGCTGCGCCCGATGAATCCGACGGAAAAGGACCCGGACTGGTGGTCGGGCGGGTAACTGCCGAGCGCCTGAAGGTCGCCGTCGGCGATCCCGTCTATCTCATATCTCCATTGGGAAAAGGCGCCGGCGCCAACACGATGCCCGCGGTGATGCGCTTTTCCGTAGCCGGCATTTTCGAAACGGGAATGAACGAATATGACGGCGCCATGTCCTTCGTCAGGCTGGATGTCGCCCAGCGCCTGCTCCAGATGCCGGGCCAGGCCACCGGTTTTGAGGTGCGGGTTGCCGATATATACCAGGCCAAATCGATTGCCGAGGCCATCGTCGCCCGTATCGGCTTTCCCTTCTGGGCGCGGGATTGGATGCAGATGAACCGCAATCTGTTTTCCATGCTGCGGCTTCAGAAAACAGTGATGTACATTATTTTGACGCTCATCGTGGTCGTGGCCGCTTTCAACATCGCCAGTGCCCTGATTATGATGGTCATGGAAAAGACAAAGGATATCGCAATTTTAAAGACCATCGGAGCTACGAATCGACATGTTCGGCGAATTTTCGTGTTCAAAGGGTTGGTGATCGGCAGTTTAGGAACCGCCATCGGCGGTGTGCTGGGCTTTATTCTGTGCGGCATCCTGAAGCGCTACCCGTTCATTAAATTGCCCGGCGATGTCTACTTTCTCACCACGCTGCCGGTAAGCCTGCAACTGGTGGATGTCCTGACCATCGGCTTTTCCACGGTGCTGATCTGCTTTTTGGCCACCTTGTACCCGGCGGCCAGCGCGTCGGCGCTCGATCCGGTGGAAGGGATCCGTTATGGTTGAATTGCGGTCCATTGGCGTGAAACTTGCTTCGATTATAGTGGAATGAGTGGTGGCAGGTTTAACCGGTGTTCAGCACCCTGATAGAGAGACGCCCATGACGGAAAACGCATATTGGTTCAACTATGACATCGAACTCGAAGACGGTAAGAGCACGCGTTTTCATATCGAACTGGATCCGGCGACGCTGACCATGATACCGGCGTCGCCCGAGCCCTATCCGCCGTGGACACAGCTGTCTTACCAGCAGTGCAAATGCTGCCCCCTGTCTCCCAGAACTCACCTGTACTGCCCCATTGCCGTGAATATCACGGAACTGGTCGACCGGTTCAAGGATATCGTTTCCCATAAAAACTGCATGGTCGTTTGTGAAACCGTTGACCGGACCTATTCCAAAAGAACCTCGGCCATGGAGGGGCTGACCTCGGTGTTCGGCATTGTCATGGCCACCAGCAACTGCCCGGTGATGAATTTTCTCAAGCCCATGGCCCGCTTTCATCTGCCTTTTGCATCTGTTGAAGAGACCACGGCGCGCAGTACGTCGCTGTTCCTGTTGAGTCAGTATTTTGAATATAAAAAGGGCCGGGTCAACAGTTTCGACTTCGATAAACTTGAAAAAAGCTACGCCCGGGTGCAACTGGTCAACGAGGGGCTGTTGGCGCGCATCCGCAGCCTGGGAAACCGGGATGCGGATAAAAATGCCATCATCACCTTGCACTCCATATCCCAGTTTCTCTCCATGGAGATGGATTTCAGCCTGACCACCATTGCCCACCTGTTTGAAAGGGGTTCAGATGCCTGATGCCGACACCTGCGGCGGCAACGCCCACCGGTTCCTGTGCAGAGAGGCCATGGCATGCCTGTTTTTAGCGTTGCTGACGCTGATGGCGACCGGATGCGCCACCACCGCCGCTCCCGACCCAGAACCGGTGTTTTCGACGCCTGACGGATCCAGGCCGGCGCAGGTGCTGCGAGCCGAGATCCAGTCCTGGCTGGGGACGCCCCACCGGATGGGCGGACTGAGCCGTCGCGGTATCGATTGCTCGGGCCTGGTGGTCGTCCTGTACGACGACCTGTTCGATATGCGCCTGCCTAGAACAACAACCGCCCTCATGCGCAAAGGCCGGCGGGTGGAGAAGCGCAACCTGACCGCCGGAGACCTCGTTTTTTTTAAACCCGCCACCAAATTCCACCACGTGGGTATATACGTGGGCCAAGGTGAGTTTGTGCATACCTCCACCAGCCACGGGGTGATGCTCTCCCATATGGACGAAGACTTCTGGCGCCAATGCTATCTGACCAGTCGGCGGCTGCTTTCGATCGAATAGCCAATAGCCCTTGCAATTCGTGGCTGATATTCGTATATTGACGCGGGCCTTGATCTCGGGCCCGCTTTATTTGGGGCCTCGGGCCCTTCGGGAAACGGTCAAAGGCGCCCGGGTATGGAGCAGCCTGCCGTTAAGAGAAATGAAAGGATTTTTAGGTTAGCCGAATTTTGATAGGAAAACTGATTAAAGCCATAAGGGGCCGGCTATTCGACAGCGATCGCCCCAAAACTGCCGAACCGTCTGAAAAGAATAGCTCACCGACACCCGCAGCACAATCGGAAATCAGTCCCGGACCGAACAAAAAGCGTTCTCCCCGCCCACAACCGCAAGGCACGGAACCGACGCGAAAAAGCGATATCGATTCGTCTCCAGGGAAAGACCCTCACGAGCCGGCCGTCGCTTGGCATCCGGGGTTGTTTCAGGTTCCAGCGGAAGCGGACAAGACCCGGTTCCACGACCTGGACCTTCCCGATCCGATTATGCACGCCATTGCCGATACCGGGTTCCAATACTGCACCCCCATCCAGGCGGAGATCCTGCCTGCTGCCCTAAAAGGCCGGGATGCCTTCGGTCGCGCCCAGACCGGCACGGGCAAGACCGCCGCATTTCTCATCACCGTACTGACGCGGATGCTTGCCAATCCCATAAAGGGGAAACGCCCTCCCGGCACACCCCGGGTGCTCATCATCGCGCCGACCCGCGAACTGGTATTGCAGATCGCCGACGAAGCCAATCTTTTATCCACCTATTGTCCCTTTTCCATCGTCAGTGTTTTCGGCGGTATGGACTACGAAAAGCAGCGGCGGCAACTCCACGGCAAACCCGTGGACATCATCGTGGCCACCCCGGGCCGCCTGCTGGATTTCAAGCGCCGCAAGGATCTGGACCTGAGCCGGGTGGAGATGCTGATCCTCGACGAAGCGGACCGCATGCTCGACATGGGATTCATTCCCGATGTACGCCAGATTGTCTACAGCACGCCGCATAAAGACAAGCGCCAGACGTTGTTTTTCAGCGCCACGCTCACGCCGGATGTCACCCGGCTGAGCGCCAGCTGGACCCGTGACCCGCTCACCGTCGAGATCGAACCGGAACAGGTGGCTGTGGACACGGTGGAGCAGGTGGTTTACATCATCACCACCGACGAAAAGTTCGCCTTGACCTATAACATTATCACGCGGCAGAATCTGGACCGCGTGCTGGTGTTCTGCAACCGCCGGGATGAGACCCGTCGCCTGGCGGAGATGCTGGACCGCTACCGGATCGACTCCGCCGTGCTGTCCGGCGAGGTTCCGCAGAACAAGCGGATCCGCACGCTGGAACAATTCAAGGCCGGCAAGATCCGCGTGCTGGTGGCCACCGATGTGGCCGGCCGGGGCATTCACATCGAGGGCATGGATTACGTCATCAACTTCACGCTGCCCCACGATGCCGAGGATTACGTTCACCGCATCGGCCGTACCGGTCGTGCCGGGGCAGCCGGGACCTCGATCAGTTTTGCCTGTGAGGAGGACTCTTTTTACCTGCCGGCTATCGAGGCGTTTATCGGCCGCCCACTGCCCTGCATCCAACCGGAAGAGGGTTGGCTGGAACTGCCGCCGGCACCGCGCAGGCGGCGTACCAAGCCCGCTTCCGGACCCGGCGGCGGAGGGCAGAAGAGAAGGCGTCCGCGGCCGCGCCAGGGCGACGTTGCCAAGCGGAACTATCGCAAGCGCGGCAGCCGTCCAAAGCGCGCTGCATCCAATAAACCGCGAAGGACGACTTCCGCATGACCCCGCACGACTGCATGATCAATCTGATGGCCGATCTCATCGGTTTGGACGACACCTACAAAGGCGACCGGCTCAACGATCCCTCCGTCTGGGATCGCTTTATGGACGAACTGTTCAAGCGTATGGACACGATCGAGGATGAGGAAATCAGGGAATCGCTGGGCAGTATCGACAGCGAAGACTTCCAATGCTGGATCGACGACCCCGGATTCTGGTCCGCCATCGAAGCGGAGATCGCCCGGCGCCTCGAGGTGGTGAAAACCCTCCTCCCTTCCCCGCATCAGGGGCATTGTTGACCGCCATCACCGGTCGGAACGACCGATTTTGACCACCGGTTGGATGACCGGCCCTTGCAGGTGACCCATCCATGTCAGACGCACTAACCCGTAACGCCTATTTCGCCCAGATTGCCGAAGGCCTCGAATCCCCCGGTTCAGCCGAACTGGCCGACCTGGGTGCGGTCGACGTTCGTCCGGTCCGGCGCGGCATCCATTTCAAGGCGGATCGATCATCGCTATATCGCATCAATTACTGCGCCCGGTTGTGCAGCCGCGTCCTGGCGCCGATACAATCATTTGCCTGCCCGGACGCTGCAGCCATTTACCGGGCGGCACGACGCATCGACTGGACCCGCTTTTTGAACCTGGACCAGACCTTCGCCGTTTTCGCCAGCACTGCCGGCAGCAGCGTGCCCCACTCTCAGTTTGCCGGACTGAAGCTCAAGGATGCGGTCGCCGACCAGTTCCGGGATGCATTCGGGAGGCGGCCGAACGTGGATCCAAGAACGCCCGACCTGTGGATCAACCTCTATGTGGAGAAAGATCGGGGAACCATCAGCGTCGATACCTCCGGCGGCAGTCTGCACCGCCGGGGATACCGGACCCGTAGCGGTGACGCCCCCATGCAGGAGACGGTGGCCGCCGCCATGGTGCGCCTTTCCGGTTGGGACGGTCGGGTGCCTCTGGCGGATCCCATGTGCGGATCCGGCACACTGGTGATTGAAGCCGCGATGGATTATTGCCGCACGCCCGCCGGTTATCTTCGTCATCGTTTCGGTTTTCAACAGCTGCCGGATTACGATCCCCAGGTATGGAAAACGGTCAAAGACGAGGCGACCGGCCGAATCCGGAAACTGGCGGATCGCCTCATTTACGCCAGTGACATCGATGCCCAGGCCGTTTCGGCGACACGGGCCAACTGCAAGATGGTTCCCCATGCACGTACGGTAAGCGTTTTGAGAAAGGACTTCAGGCAAATCGAAGGGCTGGAGAACCGGATCATATTGTGCAACCCGCCCTACGGTATCCGCATGAAGCGTGGGGACGACCTGGACGACTTTTATCGGCAACTGGGCGATTTTCTGAAGCAGCGCTGCAAAGGCTCGGAAGCCTACATCTATTTTGGCAACCGGGAGATGATCAAGCGCATCGGTCTCAAGCCCGCCTGGAAAAAACCGTTGAGAAACGGTGGCCTGGACGGACGATTGGTCAAATACGAACTGTATTGATCGAGACCTTTTTAAATGTCGACGTGGACGGTCAAGGTTCGACGTTCATCAATAGTGGAACAAGGCACGTGTTTGTGAAAACGGAATAACGATGGCACTGATTACCCTTCGCGATATCTGTATCGGTTTCGGTACGGAGCCGTTGCTGGACCGGGTGAACCTGACGGTGGCCGCCGGCGAGCGGATCTGCCTGCTGGGCAGAAACGGTGTGGGCAAAACCACCCTCATGAACATTATCGGCGGCAGCCTGCCTCCGGATCGTGGTGAGGTGATGCGATCCCAGGACATCACGGTGAGCGGTCTGGCCCAGGGCGTCGCCCCGGACCTTCACGGGACGGTGTTCGATGTCATCTGTCGGGGAATGGGACCGAAGGGCGCGCGCCTGGCGGCATACCGCCGTCTGAGCGAACTGAACGAATCGACCGGCAGGATGGACGAGGATGCTTCGAAGGAGCTGATGCGCCTGCAGCAGGCCATCGACAGCGAAGACGGCTGGCAGATCCGGCAGCAGGTGTCGCACATCATCTCGCAGATGAACCTCACGGCGGATGGTGACGTGAGTACCTTTTCCGCTGGCATGAAGCGGCAGGTGCTGTTGGCCGCAGCCCTGGTGGCACGGCCGGACATTCTGCTGTTGGACGAACCCACCAACCACCTGGACATGACGGCCATCGACTGGCTGGAGTCCTTTCTGCTCAAGTGGCGCGGCACCTTGATCCTGATTTCCCACGATCGGATGATGATCCGCCGGTTGGCCACCCGCATCGTGGAGATCGACCGGGGTCGCCTGCACTCCTGGGACTGCGATTACGACACCTACGAACAGCGCAGCCAGGAACGCCTGGATGCAGAAGAGAAGGGCAACCAGCGCTTCGATAAAAAGCTGTCCGCCGAGGAAACCTGGATCCGGCAGGGCATCAAGGCCCGTCGCACGCGCAACGAAGGACGGGTGCGCGCGCTGGAAAAGCTTCGGGAGATCCGCCGCAGCCGGCGTGACCGTACCGGCCGGGTGCGCATGGCCCTGGATGAAGCCGAACGAAGCGGGAAAACGGTTGTCGAGGCAACGGACCTGACTTTTTCCTATGGGGATCGGATCATCGTCAAGGATCTGTCATGCACCATCATGCGAGGAGACCGAGTCGGCATCCTGGGACCCAACGGCGCAGGTAAATCCACTTTGATCCGCCTGCTCCTGGGCGAGTTGTCGCCCCAGCAGGGGCGAATCAAGCACGGCACCAATCTCGAGGTGATTTACTTCGATCAGCTGCGCGGACAATTGGATGAGAACAAGACTGTCCAGGAAAATGTCTCCCCGGCGGGAGACATGATGGATGTCGGCGGAAAGCGCCGCCATGTGATCGGCTACCTGAAGGACTTCCTTTTTTCTCCTCAACGATCCCGCACTCCCGTGTGGGTGCTTTCAGGCGGCGAGAAGAATCGCCTGCTGCTGGCCAAACTGTTTGCACGGCCCGCCAATGTCCTGGTGCTGGACGAGCCCACCAACGATTTGGATGTGGAAACCCTTGAACTCCTGGAGGAACTGCTCCTGGGCTACGGCGGAACGGTGCTTCTGGTGAGCCACGACCGGACCTTTGTCAATAATGTGGTCACCAGTACGCTGGTCTTCGAAGGGCCGGGCCAGATCGAAGGCTACGCCGGGGGGTATGACGACTGGCTGGACCAGCGACGGGAAATAGACGCAACCAAGCCTGAAAATCCGTTGCCGGGCAAGGCCAAAAAAGCCGCTGCGACACCGGCAGCCGCCCGAAAAAAACTCGGGTACATGGAAAAACGCGAACTGGAATCCCTGCCCGGCCGGATCGAAACCCTGGAAGCCCGGCAGCAGGAACTGTTTCAGATCATGTCCGACGCCGATTTCTACCGTCAGGACGGTGAACGCATCGCCGCCGTAAAGCATGAACTGGAGAACCTGGAGCAGGAGCTGGAATGCGCCTTCACCCGCTGGGAAAACCTGGAAGCGTTGGTTCATTCATAAGGTAAACCGGAAATGATTGTATCCGCCGGAAAGGGGGCGCCGCGTGCCGTCGGGAGCGGTGAGGATGCGCGCCGATGCTGCCTCCGTGACCCATCCGACCGCCGTAGCCGGAACCCCTTTTTGTTCCAGCAGCTGCTTGTTCTCCGGTGAAATGGAAAAGAGCAGTTCGAAATCCTCGCCGCCCGACAATGCAAGCTCGATCGGGTCGTTTCCGGTCAGCCGGGCGGCTTCGCGCACGGCTGGATGAATCGGTATGTCCGCGACGATAATCTCTGCTCCGGTGCCGCTTTGATCGCAGATGTGGTTCACTTCGGCAGCCAGGCCGTCGCTGATGTCGATCATGGCCCGGGCAAGGGGGGCAATCGCCGGGGAGACGTCCAACCGGCAAGCGGGGGCCAGGTGTTTCTCCCTTAAGTAAGGGGGGGGATCCAGTCCAGCAGCCAGCATGGCCAGGCCGGCGGCGGAACCGCCCAGGGGCCCGGTGACGCAGAGCATCTCTCCGGGGCGGGCATGGCTCCTCAGACGCAGGTTTTCCGGAGACACCCGGCCCAGCAGGGTGATGCTGATGGTGGCCGCCTCAGCGTGGGTGGTGTCCCCTCCGGCAAGCACCACGCCATAGCGTCGGCAGGCCTCGGCCATCCCCTGGTAGAGTGTTTCGACCCAGGCCACCTCGGTGTCCGTTGCCAGGGCCAGGGAGACAAACATGAACGTGGGGGTGCCGCCCATGGCAACAATGTCGCTGACATTGCAGGCGACGGACTTGATCCCGATTTGTGCCGGAGTGGCCCAGTCGCGTCTGAAGTGGGTCGTCTCCACCAGCATGTCCGTGGTGACCAGCAGGTAGTCACCATCCGGGAATGATCCGGCGATGACGGCGGCGTCGTCGCCAATGCCGGCCACCAGGTCCGGATGGATGGCCGGGGATTGTCGGGCCAGTCTGTCGATCAGGGCGAACTCGCCGCCGATGTCATGGATTTTCATTTTGTGCGTTTCCCAGCAGTTCTCTGACTTTTTTTGACAGGGAGGCGAGGCGGAAGGGCTTCTGAATGAAGCCGCTGCAGTGCTGCATCAGGTCTCTGGCAAGTTCTCCGTTCTGGTTGTACCCGCTGGCGAGCAGTACGCGGACCGACGGATCGATCTCCTTCAACCGGCGGATCGTGCCTTCAGCTGCGGCCCCGGGCATGATCATGTCCACAATCACCAGTTCGACCTTTCCGTCCTGTTCCTCGAAACGGGCGATTGCCTCTTCACCGTTGCCAGCGGTGATGACCGTATACCCTAAAAGCATCAGCATCTCTCGACCCACGTCGAGAAACTCCGCTTCGTCATCCACGATCAGTATGGTCTCGGACCCTTTTTCCGGCCGGGTATCAATGACACCGGCCGTCTCCTCGGTGCAGTCGGACGCCGGCAGCAGCACGTTGAATTGGGAACCTTCACCCGGAGAACTGAACACTTCGATATATCCTTTGTGGTTCTTGACGATTCCGTAGGTGGAGGCCAGTCCAAGCCCGGTTCCCTGGCCCTGTGCCTTGGTCGTGAAAAATGGCTCGAAGATCTGCTTCTGGGTCTCCTGATCCATACCGTGACCGGTGTCCCGCACCGAGAACATGGCGTAGCGGCCGGGAACAATCTCGTACTCCCGTTTGTCATTGGTGCTGAGGGCCGTGGCGTGGGTTTCGATGATCAGACGTCCTCCTGCGGGCATGGCATGCACGGCATTGATAATCAGGTTCAACAACACCTGCTCAATCTGGGTGCGGTCTCCACTGACTTTGGGTGTGTCCGGGCTGAGGCGGGTTTCAATGGTGATCAGCTGGTGGGCGTGGCCAAACATATTGAGCGTGTCTTCAACCATGTTGTTCAGGCTGATCTCGCACAGTTCCGTCTGCCCCCCCCGTGCGTAGCCGAGCAGCTGGCCGGAAAGCTTGGCGCCCCGTTGCACAATCTGGCTGATGATGGACAGACGCTTCTGGTGCGGGCTTTGGGGGGATATCTGGTGGCGGATGATTTCCACGTTGCCTTGAATGCCGGCGAGCATATTGTTGAAGTCATGGGCGATGCCGCCGGCCAGCGTCCCCACGGCTTCCATTTTCTGGGACTGGATCAGCTGGCGCTCCGTTTTTTTTCGGTGGGTGATGTCCCTCACGGTAACGACCCGGCACGGCCGGCCGGCCAGTTCCCCGGACAGTGAACGCAATTCAGCGGGAAACGTCCGCCCGGTGGCCGAGCGGGCAGTGATTTCATAGATCCGGTCTTCGTTTGCGGCGATGATCTGTTGAACCCGACTCCTGTCCTCGGTTGATACAAACTGACGGACGATGTCGACGCCGATCAACTGGTCGTGGGTACACTCAACCAGACCGGCAAAGGCATCATTGGACTCGATAAGAATGCCGTTGTCGTGAAAAAAGATCCCCTCGGTGGATGCCTTGGAGAACAGCCGGTAACGGTCATGGCTGACCGCCAGTGCCTGTTGGGCTTTCTGGCGCTCCTCCACCTCCTTTTTCAGTCGCGCGTTGGCTTCTTGCAGGCGCGTATTCTGTGCTTGGATCGTAGCGGTCAAGCGAAGCCTGGCCGCTTCCAATACGGTTTCGAAAGCCTTACGATCGGAGATGTCGTTGCCGATGCATAAAAGCTGGGTGACGTTGCCGGTTTCGTCACGAAAAGCCCGATTGGACCAGACCACCCAGATGCGGTCGCCGTTTTTACGGCGGTTTTCGTTGATCTGGTGCGTAAAGTCGTCCGGCCGGTGCAGCAGATCCTCGATCATTGCCGCCAGATCGTTGCCGGCCGCGTCCTTTTCCGGTACGATGGTGCCCACGGCATGTCTGCCCAGAATTTCCGCCTCCCGGTAACCGAAAAAATCCAGCCCGAATGGGTTGAGAGAGAGAATCCGCCCGCCGCCATCCAAACGTAGGACGATGCAGTTGGCGTCAGCCAGAGAAATCGAATCGGCGTCCGGGAAGGATGATGCGTTGTCGGATGTCATGGTTATCGATGGCTTTTGTATTCAGTTGGACCTGATTGGTGTAAATCGAACCCTAACCTGTTTTTCGTCGCTTCCGCAAGAACTTTAAAATCGGCAATGCTGCCAACGCAGTCAGTGAATTTCTCCAAGCGGTTTTAGCTTGCGAAACCGGCTGGTTCAACGGTAAGGTGGTATGAACCTGCCGGCGCCGACAGGTTCTTCTATAAGAGAAAGATACATGTGTGCAGGAGCGTTGAACCGAC
>NZ_JBUOIV010000072.1:0-21036 GCF_055467485.1 Desulfosarcina sp.
TCTGGGTGACCAGATCGGCATACCCCGGCGGGCTGTTGATACCCGTGCCGATTGCCGTTGCCCCCATGTTAATATGATGAAACTCGTCCTCGGCGCGATTAAGGGCCTCGGCGGCACTGTCGACCATCACCGCATAGGCCGAGAACTCCTGGCCCAGGGTCATAGGCACCGCGTCCTGGTTCTCCGTGCGCCCCATCTTGAGCACGTCGGCAAATTCTGTTGCTTTGGCCTCCAGGGCGGTCTTCAATTCACCCATGGCCCCCAGCAGGTCCTTGAGCGACAGCAGAACAGCCAGCTTGATGGCGGTGGGGTAAGCGTCGTTGGTCGACTGGGAGCAGTTGACGTGATCGTTGGGATGCAGGTATTCGTATGCCCCTTTTTTGTGCCCCATGATCTCCAGGCCGCGGTTGGCGATCACTTCGTTGGCACACATGTTGGTAGAGGTGCCGGCGCCTCCCTGGAACATGTCCACGATGAACTGGTCGTGGAGTTTGCCGGCCAGCAGGTCGTCGCAGGCCTGGCTGATAGCCTTCATCTTCTCGTCTTCCAGCACCCCCAGATCGCAGTTGGCTTGGGCGGCGGCCTTTTTGACAAACGCCAGGGCTTCGATCATGTGCTCGAAGTTCTTGACGAACACGCCCGAGATGGCAAAATTCTCCATGGCCCGAAGGGTCTGGACGCCATAGTATACCCCGCCGGGCAGTTCTCTTTCCCCCAGAGAGTCGTGCTCGGTGCGAAAATCACCGATCAGCTGACTGGGTCCGTCACCGGTGACCCGCTCGGAGGCCATGCGCAGGCGGTCGCTGATACCCGCAGCCACCCGGGCGACAATACGGTAGAACACATCCGGCTTCTCATCCCTGAAGGCTGCCAGTGCCGTCCGGGAGATCTGCCAGACCGTGGCGCCGCTGCGGGTGAACGCGCCGGTACCGTGGGCGTCCTCCTCCAGAAAGGCGCTTTCGGCAATCAGGGCCCCGGGGCTCAATACCGCCAGATGACGCGTGGCGCCGTGCAGCCCGCGCACGATGGTCACCTCGCCGTCGACGACCAGGCCGGCCCACTGGCGGGGGGTCGATTCGTGAAACAGCCACGCTTCAGCCGCATAGGTTTTCTGCTCACCGCGCTCGAAAAAGCCCTTGAGGTCGGCCTGGTCCACCCCCATTTTTTTGGAGGCTCTGTCCAGAACATCGTCGAGTTTAATCATGATGGTCAATCTCCTTTATTGTCGGCCATATTGACATGTCGATATCGATTCGAAACAAAGCTCGACCCTATAGAACCATAGGGGCAATCATGAACCCGATCACCACGGACAGGGTGATGGACACGGTGCCCGGGATAAGGAAGGGGTGATCGAATACATATTTACCGATGCGCGTCGATCCGGTGTCGTCAAACTCCACCGCAGCGAGCAGGGTCGGGTAGGTGGGCAGCACGAACAAAGATCCCACCGCGCCAAAGGAGGCGATGGCGGCCACCGGACTGATCCCCAGGGCCAGGGCCGCCGGCATCAGGGCCCGCGTGGTGGCGGCCTGGGAGTAGAGCAGCATGGCGGCGAAAAAGAGCACCACCGCCAGCAGCCAGGGTTTGGCCTCCAGCAGAGAACCGGCGAAGACGTTGATCTCCTCGATGTGGGCGGATACGAAGGTGGTGCCCAGCCAGGCCACGCCAAGGACACAGACACAGGCGCTCATCCCGGATTTGAAGGTGGCAGCGTTGAGAACGTCGTTGGTGTTGATCTTGCAAACCAGGGCGATAAGGGTGGCCACGCTGAGCATGATGGTCATGATGGCATGATCTCTCGGCAATACCGGATCTTTTATCAAACCGACATTGCCGCTGATGGCGGTAGCGTAGAAGACGACGCCGATCAACCCCAGCAGAAATATCAGGACGGAAATCTTGGCTCCCGGTTTTATCTCCCGTTGCCGGGTTCCAGACGATTTCGAAACCAGACCGTTGGCCAGCCGTTCCTGGTAGACCGGGTCGTCCTTGAGTTCTTTTCCCAAAAAATTGGTTACCACGGCGGCCAGCATGACGGCGAGAAATGTACTGGGAACACTGATCATCAATAACTGGACGTAGCTGACCTTCACCTTTTCCAGTTCACTGGCAAAAAAAATCACCGCCGCCGATATGGGTGATGCGGTAATGGCGATCTGGGACGCCACCGTAGCGATGGCCAGCGGTCGCGACGGGCGTACGCCGGTCTCCTTGGCCACCTCGGCAATCACCGGCAGGGTGGAGAAAGCCGTCAGCCCGGTGCCGGCAAACATGGTCATGGAATAGGTCACCACCGGTGCGATGAAGGTGATGTACTTGGGATTGCTGCGCAGCACCTTCTCAGCCAGCTGGACCATGAAATCGAGGCCTCCGGCCACCTGCATGGCGGCAATGGCGGCAATCACGGACATGATGATCAGGATCACGTCAACCGGGATACTGCCGGGCTTGATACCGAACACAAGGGCCAGCACCAACACGCCGAAGCCCCCGGCAAAGCCGATGCCGATGCTGCCCAGCCGGGCCCCCAGCCAGATAAAAAACAAAACGATCAACAGTTCGACAATCCACATATGGCACTCCTTATATACCGTTAGGCCTGGATGGACGCTTCAGGGCAGTTTATAAGATCCGGTTAAATTCTGGGTGTGGCCGGTGAGAATGTGGTCGGTCGGGTTGCGAAACACCGATCTCCAGGTGAACGACAGGTTTCCGGTCAAGCCATTGAGTCTTCCGGTACCGCCGACAAACTGCCCGGTCACGCGGACGCCTTCCTCCACGAGACGCCCTTCGAGCAAACAATAGGCCGCATCCTCACCGGCGGGGTCACGCCAAACGCAGCGGGTGGTACTGCCGATGAGGGCATCCCACAGGCCGGCGCATTCCGACCACAGGTCGCCGACCTCGCCGATCTGGGTCTTCAGGTTCACGTGGCCGGAAAGCCTGAACGTAAAGACTTCCCTGTCTTGCGCAAACTCCAGCGGCTGATACGTTCCGCTGGCGGTCCATATGCCCGCAAAGGTGCCCTCTTGGCCTGCCATTGCGATCCCCGTGAACAAAAACAGCGCCAGGCCAACCCCCATGGCCGATACCCATCCCATAAAACGATCATTCATGTTTCCCTCCCATGGGTTATGAAAATACAGCGACTGTGAACGCGCACGGTACTGATCCGTTATCAAAAAATCGCTCAGTCTTGGTGCCAACAAGGCATCAGACGCCTTTGAATGTTTCCGGCGTCAATAAAACACTCTCAGATAAAGCTGCAGGCCGGCATAGTTGAACTCAACATTGCCCTTCAGGTCGATTCCCGGCCAGTCTTCGCCGTCCGCTTCCAGCCGCAGGCCAAAGGTATCGAATCCCACGCCGATGCCCACATGCTTCCAGGGGTTGTATTCCAGGGCGGTCCGAAATTCAAGAATCGAACCGGTAAAGTTATCGTATTCCAGATAAAACACCTGGGCGCCGCTGCGGATGAACCATTTGGGGGTCAAGGCAACGTCCATGCGCAGTCCGAAGACCGGCAGGGGAGCGGTGAACCTCTCCGATCCCTCTACATCGAGCAACCCACTGACTTTGATTCCCAAATCGATGGGCATGACGTAGACGCCGATACCGGCAGCCAGATCAACGCGCTCATCCTGAAAAAATGAATAGCTGTAGGCCAGTTGGTAAATATCCAGGTCGAAGAACGTTTCGACGGTCGTGCCGCTTTCGATAGTGATCATGTTGCCATTGTTATCCTCGATGGTGATGTCTTCGAGAATCCGTCGATCGCCATCGCGCCTGAAGGCAAACCAGGTTAGATCCAGCCGATGACGCCGGTTGTCGGTGAAGCGCCACAAGGCGCCGGTGCGAAAGACGGTATTGGTCGAATCCAGATCCAGCAACTCCTCCACATCGATATCCACGCCGATGCCGGTACCGAGGCGAATGTTGCTGTCCAGGCCGGCCAGAAACACGCCAAGGCTGACGCCGAACTTTTCCCATGGTTTTTCTTCCGGATTCCATTCCTCGGCGATGGCTGCCTGACATGCCAAAGAAAGGCCGATGATTGTGATCAAGACCAGACAACCGCGAATGAATACATGCATGGGAGTCTCCTTTCGATGTTTGACCATGAGTTAGGTGCAACCATGGCATTCGGTAAATAATTTCTTGTTGGCATGTTGGTAAACCGTCAAATTGGTTTCCGCGTATGAGCTGATCATTCAGGGCGCCCTAAAGGTTTCTCGAATGACCTAAAAGGCGCTATCGCGGTTCAATTCTTCGGCCAGGTATAGAATCATCGCTTCAAAAAGAACGTCACGCAGTTGCCGGTGTCGATCTTTGAGCGCCGGATCCCGCCGCGAAAATTTATCTTCCACCGGAATGGCAATCGTCCAGTGATCGGCATTGACATAGCCGAGCAGTGTCGAGCCCGGGATGAGTTGATCGATAAACAAGAGCTGGCCGTCGTTCAACGGATGGATCTGCTCCAGCAGCTTGTAAGTCGGTTGCAGGTAGATCTGTATATCCGCGTACCTGGCAAACGACGCCAGGGAATAATAGCGCACGTGTTCAGGCAAGGGATGGGTGGCCAGCCACTGAAATTGCTGCGTTCGGCTGAGGCTGTCGAATACCCCGCGATCCCCTGGCTGGCATCTTTCCGGAAAGAGGCGGGCGAGCCAGTTGTCGTATTCGACCGCGGAGTAGCGATCCGCCAGGGGGGAGCCATTGACGGCGCCGGATACACTCAGCACCGCCTCGATATGAAGGGCCAGGTCCGGATAAGCGACCAGAAAATGCAAGATATCGGTCGTGCCCTTGGAATAGCCCAGAAGGATCAATCGGTGGGAGGGTCCAGAAATGTGCTTGGTAACCGCTTCGGCGATAATCTCGGCATTTCTGGCACTGCTCGACAGACCGCTGACATCGATGCTCTCAATACGATAGCCCATCTGCCTGAGCCGTTCTGATCCATCGTGGAAAGGCGCCCCGATACTCTCGATACAACCGGAAAAGGCACCGGGAACGACCAGAATCGTTAAATCGGTGTCGTGTTCCGGCAGGCATTGCTGTCTGTCGGCGACCTGCGGTTCGTCGCTTAATCGCCACAGGCAGTCATCGCATCCATCCGTCATACACACTTGCTGCCGGTTTTCATTGAGCAATTGACAGAAAATCGCCCTGAACCGCCCTCGGGCGTCGTGAACCGGCGGAGCACCGATATAGCTCAGCGACTGGGCGGGCATATTTTTGTCGAATGGGATCAATACCGGACCGCAGCCGCCCAACAATACCACCAATGCCGCCAACAAAGATAATAGGTATGGGTTGGAAAACCGTTTCACCATCCCTCCTGTTTTGGCTCCAACGCTTCAGCGACATAGATCAGCAAAGCCTGCAGCAAAACGTGGCGGGGAAATTTTATCGACGCCCGAATCGTTTCGGATATCAGCAGATTTTGGTTTTCCAGGTGCAGCGCCACCGACCAGTGATCGGCGTTGACATAGCCGAGAAGCGTCCCCCCGGGAATAAGTTGATCGGTAGATAGGAGCAGACCGTCGTTTCTCGGATCGTAAGGCCACAGCAGGTCGTAGCCGGTTTTCAAAAGCGTGTTGATACGATCGCGTCTGGTGAATGCTACGATCGAAAAGTAACGTACCGATTCCGGCAGCGGATGGGCGGCCAGCCAAGACAATCTGACCGATGGCCGCAGACTGTCAAGGGCTCCGTCGTCTCCGGTGTTACATCGACTCGACAGGAAGTTTCGGGCCAGGACAGTGTATATATCGTCCAGTTTAAATGCCAGGGGGGAACCGTTGATTGCACCGGCCACGCTGACCACGGCGGCCACGCGCCTGGACTGCTCCGGAAAATTGACCAGAAAATGAAGGATGTCCACCGCACCCTTGGAATGCCCGACCAGCACCAGTTTCTCATTTTCCGCAAGATCCAGGTTTCCGATCGTCTCGGCGATATAGACCGCATTGGCATCGCTGCTGGAACGGCCGCTGACAATCATCTGGTCTATTTTCAGCCCGCGTTCACTGAGCAATGGTATCGCATCCTCAAACGGAAGCGCAATGCTGGCAAAGCATTCGTTAAGAAAACCGGGTACGACCATGACCCGATAGCGGGTGCTCAGGTCGGGAGGCGGTTGGGTTGTCCTAACCGGTCGGGATTCATCGTCGAGTCGCAGCAGAAGATTTTCGCACGCGCCCTCACGCCCCTGGTAATCCGTTTCCGTAGCCAGAAGCTGGCAAAAAATTTCCCGAAAACGCACCCGGCCATCGGTTGTCGGAGGGGTTCCCACCACACGAAGGATCGCAGCCGGGTAGTCAGTCGCAATTTCATGTTTGACCGGTCCGACACATCCAATAATGGTTGTGCACGCGAGGGACAAGACTGATACCAGGTGAATAGGCGACATGACTTCCTGTTTATTCAGAGGGTAAACGCCACTCGATAAATTCGGTTTTCTCGAATGCCACCGGTTGGCTCGATACCCACAGGACGGCCCGCAAACCGTCTGTAAAATAGGGATCGCCGGTCATATTGTGCCGCGGCGCATCGATGGCCGCCGAATCGACCCCTTTGACGAAAGCGAATCGTGCGAGGCCCTGAGAATACCACAGGTCCTGGATCAGGTAGCTGCGGGTTTCATCCACATCCGGATCGATCTTGTGGGTGACGATTGTCTTTGTGGTAAAGCGCACCCCGATGTCGCGACTGATCTGCCCTACCCACACCGATTTGCCCTTGAATTGCACCGGAGCCAGCCACAGTCTCAAGTGGCTGCGCTCATGAATCGTGCCGCGCGCCTTTTGCAGGGCGGCATCCTGGCGTCTGCCGAATAAATACAGGGCACTGACGGGCGAGTAACGATAGCGCCCGCCGAAAAAATAAGACATTCCGGTCCTCCAGGCGGAAACGGCGGTAACGGTTTCCGTCTCGTCCCACCCGGCGCGCATGAAGGCATGATAGACATCATCACCGTTGCCGATCACGATCAGGTTGAGCGGATCTCCGTTTTCAGTCCCTTTTTTGTTGACGGTGCAGCAGGGCAGCCCCTCGAGAAAGGCAATCAACGCCTTGTCGTCATCTAAAGTATTCCATGCGTCGTTCGGATAGAGCGTCTTGAAATCGATTTTACGGTGATCAATCTTCAATCCGGGCACGGGAATGAAAAAAGTGAAGGATCTGACCTGCTGATCTTCACCCACGAGATCGATGGCAAAGGATTTGGTGCCCTCGTCCAGGTTGGTAAACACAAACCCGGTTCGGACACTGCCCGGATGGACATAGATATCTTTGCCCTTTTCGAAAAAATAGCGGTCCATCTTCGTATTGGCAGCGCTAGAAAAACGATAATGACTTAAAAAGGATGCCTCGAGGGGAGTGAAATACATGGGGTCTATTCCGACGGGTAAAAACCAGATCGGCTTTTCATCCTGATTCTCGATCCTGATCCAGACGGGCTGCACACCCTTACCGTAAAGGTCGACACCGAATATCTGCCTCGTCTCTGCTGCGCTGGGAACGGCAGCGCTGACGTGCACTTGGCTTTTGCTTTGGGTTTGCGCCCGTTCCAAAAAAAACGACTCGATCAGTGGACGCGGATCGTACGATGCGCATCCATGTGCAACGATGGAAAAAACGGCGATGATGAATACACAGCGACGTGGATCCACTGAATCGACACTCCCGAAATTCATTCTACGGATATGATTGCTTGGCTTCAACGACCCAGCAAAAGGCTTCTTCTTTCCACCGACAGTTTCTCCCACGGCTCGAATTGAACACCTGAAAATGACACGGGGCTACCTGCAATCCACAATACGAGACAAAGCCCGTCAGTGAAATATTCATCACCGAGAAGACTGTTGCGGGGTTCGGACAGGGTGGCAACACGGGCTGTCCGGACATAACCGTATTTCATCAGTGCCTGGTTGTACCACAGATCCTGAAGCAGGTAGGCGCGTGCTTCATCCACATCCGGCTCGATGACAAATTTATCCCAGACGGCACGACGGACAATACGACTGATCTGCCCGACCCAGACGTGTTGGCCCTTGTAAATTAGCGGGCTCAGCCAAAAGCGCAACTGATTGCGTTCGTTCAGTGTTGAGCGCGATTTGCGAAAGGCTGAATCTTGAGCCCGGTCGAAGAGATATAGCGGTTTGACCGGCTGGTAGCGGAACTCCCATGGCAACTGGGCCCTCGGATCATAGGATGCTGCTGCCGCGGTTTCGTCCCAACCACTGCGCAGCAGGGCGTAAAGAATGTCCCGGCCGGTTCCAATGATAACGACATTGATTGGATCCGCCATTCGATTGCCGTCCTCATCGGTCGTACAGCAAGGCAATGCTTCGATGGCGCTTCTCAATTCCTGGGGGGTACCGATTTCGACTTTTTCATGGATCGAATACAGGTTGGCCCAATCCACCTCGCGGTGATCCACCTGAAGACCGGCAACCGGTATCAGGAAAGTGAAGGTCCTGATCTTTTCATCCTTGCCGACTATTTCCACGTTGAAGGCCTTGGTTCCCAATTCCAGGTTGGTGAAGACGAATCCCGACTGAACCGTTCGCGGCTTGATGGGATTCCTGATCGTATGCTGATGAAAAAACCGGTCCATGCTTTGCCTGGAAGCCACTGAGTAACCGGAATGGTGCATGTAGGCCACTTCGAGCGGTGAAAAATAGTTACGGTCGATACTCAACGGAGCAAACCACATGCGATGTTGGGTGATGTTTTCAATCTCCAGCCAGACCGGTTGGATGCCTTTGTTGTATAGCGCCAGGCCGAAAACGGCTTTGGTCTCTGCTGCACTGAGTACCACCGCTGAGACGCGGACGTTATTATTGGCCTGGGTGGTTGCTCGTTTCCTGAATAGTTCCTCATTCAAGGGCTGCGGGTTATAGGTGGCGCAACCCAACAGCATCGCCCATGAGAGAATGCAGACAGCCGCCGCGCGCAAGGCTCCAGATAGAACGGATGGTCCTGGCTCACTTTCGATAACGTCCATTTTCTTAACCAATGTGTCAGTGGACAATTCGAATGGTTTTATCCTCTCGCGCCCGTGTCTTCACAAGGGGACTGTTTGGGAATCATCCAATTTAAAGCATGCGCCCTGACTAGCCAGAGCGGTCTGGATGCCGATCGATCATCCAGCAACGCTTTTTCTCGGAAACATGTCAATAGAAATCAAAAAAGATGCCTACCGTAAGATACGCCTCATCGTAGTCCAGGGAAAATTCTCCCAAAATCGCCCGGCCAATATAGCCCTCCAGCCCCAGGCGCAGGTTGGTGCTGCTCTGTTCCCGTTTGATGTGAAAGCCGGTCTGGACGCTCACACCGGGATCCCAGCTGGTTTCGTCAAAGGCCCGCACATGGGCCGCGGCGTAATATGCCGTGCTGTCGTTCCACATGTCGCGGGGTCCCTGGTACTGGATGCCGCCCTCGGCGGCCCAGGGTTTCTGACGGTCTTCATTGCCCATGGACCAGGCCCAGCTGGGTTCGACATAGACCAGGATCTTCTCATTGACGTAATAGCCCAGGCCAAGGGCCAGGTCGTCACGGGTGTAGTTGATTCGCCTGCGTCCGGTCGCCTCGATGTACTCGTCTCCCAGGTGGGCGGAAAGGTGACGGTAACCGACCCTGGCGACCACCTTGTCGCTCCAATCCCAGACGGCAAAAACGCCGTAGCGGCCGTCCCAGCCGATATTGTCCAGCCCGTTGCCCGGATCGAACTGGGTGAACAGCCCCCCCTCGATGTCCAGGGCAAACTCGTTCGTGCCCGAGGGATCGGTCTGGATCTTGAACAGCGTGTAGCGGGTCCCCAGGTCCAGCATGACCCGGCTCGATGAGGTCTCCGGGATATCGCTGTCGGCCACGCCCACCCCGACCTGCATGCGCGGTCGCCTTGGATCGGCCACGTAGTCCGGGTAGGGCTGGTCGTTGGGGTCCAGTTCCAGCAGCCAGCTCGATCCCAGCTTGAAGGTGGTATCCGCCCGTTCATCCGCCTGGGCCATGACCGGCACAACACACAAAACAAGCACGAGCATCGTTAAGGCAACACGCTTCATTCTATCCTTCCTTTCAAGGGGTCTTGAACCGCAGGCAGGAATCGTTGGGCACCGCTTCCCTGCGCAGCAGGTAGCCGGCCATGGTCCACTCCGTCAGGCGGCTGCGGCCGTCAATCTCGAAGTGGGCCCGAACGCTCCACAAATAGTTGGTCCCCGGTTCCAGAGGCTTCTCCAGCCGATGCACGGTCGCCGTCAATTGCTTGCGGGCGTATACCAGCTTGCCCGTGCCAGTGGAAACGGTTCTCCAGACACGTATTTCATAGGTCGCATTTTGAATAGAAATATAACCCTGGGAGTCGGATGGATCCACCGCAGCCAAGATCAACGGCTTCCAGCGAAATGTCGGCGTGAGCGAATCCACCCGCACAAAATCGGCAAACAGGGAAAAGCGCTTTCTCACCAACGGTGGATATTCCGGATACAAACCGACCAAGCTCGGTTTTCCGCAGCCGGATATCGCGCCTGCCCACAGGCCGGCAATGAGCAAAACGATCAATCGATTATGCCATCTGAAAGGGTTCACCTTCGATTTCGTCCTGAGTGCAGAGTCCTGGATTACAGCTTCATGCTCGGATCGGCCTGCCTGTCGTCGATACCGATTATGCAATATGCTTACAGCTAATACTTCCATTCAATCGGATACACCCGGAACAGGTCATCGACGATCTTCTCTGCCAGTTCCTGCTCACACGACTCGATTTCCTGGATCAGATCGATTCCGCCTTGGTCCGCCCACTCCTTGAACGTTCTTTCCTGATCGCTCGCGCAGGTGAAATGCTCGTCTATCAGAACGACATTGCCCCGTTCGTTGATGAGCTGCACCTGCATCTGCAGGAAAATATCCGTGGACGGGTCGACGCTGTACATGCCGCGCAATCCCGTTTTCTCAACTCGCACCGCCAGGCGTGCATTCCGCCCATCATATGCCTGATGGCCTTCGTGCCAGACTGTGAATGTCAAGTCGGTATGCGCATTGCCCAGATCAACCAGGCTTTCTACAAAGCTGTCGCGAAGACGCATTCGTTGGAGATTGTCCGCAGCCATCTCAAGCATGACCTGGGCATGTTCAACTTCCCGGGCAGGGACAGCGGTGGTCGCCCCGTAAACACCGCCGATCAATGCGCCTATGGGGGAAAACAACAAGCCCAAAAAAGTCCCTCCGGGTATCGGGGAGACAAAACCGATCATCACCGGCATGGCGGCGCCGACAGCAATGCCTCTCCTGACTCCGCCCCAAAACCCCTTGGCCGGAAGCAAGAGTTCGGTTTCCGCCGGCTCCGGTGAGAGATGGACATCGATCGTCGATATTTCTGACCGGATATTTTCCAGTGCCGACGGCTGCACGGTATAGATGTGCGGGGCTTGCGCACAGCCGAGAAAAACCAGAACGACAACCAGCAGCGCAATCACCCGTGAGGGATTTAAGATTGCGGTTTGCGATCGATTGGGAAGCCAACTGGGCAGCATATCAGGTATTTCAAAATCGATTGTCGATCGTATCGCATACCCGGAAAATGAGAATGCCGGTGCGGCAAATCGATTGATGTCAGGTCTCCGGAAGGCAGACCATTTCCCGCAAAAAAGCGGCAGGAAATGGTCAATCCTGAAACAAAGCTACTTATTGGCCGTGTAGCTGAACTTCTGCCCACCGACGGTGGCTTCATACATCAACCCACCTTTGGAATGAACAAACACGGCCATTCCCTTGCGATAGCTCGTTTTCGCCTGCACACCGGAGGCCGGACCGGCGCTGGCACCTGCGGTGGCGCCTTCTGTGCCTGCACTGGCTTGAACCCCGGCGGTAATCGCCACGGCAGATACGCCGGCGTCGAATTCAAAGTTGCCGCCGGTAAATTCCTCGAAGGCCCGTTTGTCTTCGAAAAAGATCATCTGGCTGAAGGCCTGGCCGCCGGCCTGAAAACCGATCGTCGCCTTGACCATTCTGGTGGTTCCGGTGACCGCTCCCTGCGCATACACCTGGCCGGTGCCGTAGGCCCCGCCGATTCCGAAGCCTCCCTTGCCCACCACCGGGAAGACCGCATACCCATAGCAATTGTCAAAAAATGGCTTCACCGCCGGCGACTGCTTGAATATATCGATGGTGCCGGCGTACTTGTCGGCATGGGCAGTATTGAAGCAAACCAGGGCCAGCACCAGAACAACAGAAAAAACAATCCATCGGTTTGATCTCATTGCATCCCTCCTTAATTTAGATGTTTCCGTTCCAACCATTGATTCATTTCTCTTTGCATGACGCTCTTACATGGGATCGTTTGCCACCCTGTTGCATGCGCACCAATCGATCCAATTTTTATAAGAAGTCCTATCACCACCCGATCCATTGCAGTCTTGGACATGATCCGATCATTTTGGGTTTACCGGGCGGAAAACAACGACAGGCCCTTTTGCGAGTTGCGCACGGTCTGCGATCTCGAGACGGTCTCTTTTGATCATTCCTTTGATCAGGTCTATATATTCGTCACCTTTTTCTGAATAACTGCCAAGATATTCCGCAAGCGTGGCACCATCCAACGGTCTCCCGTTCCTCCTCATGTCCGCTCTGGCGCTCCTGAATTGAGCGTACGATGGATGTGTGTTCAAGTTCAGGCAATACGCGTTAAGCGATTCACGGGGATCCGGAAAAGCAGCCAGGCGGGCCTCGCTCCCTTGGGCCTTCATGCCACCGTCGGTGGTCCACTGGCCAAACATGGCGTTTCCCTGCTTGGCAAAACGGGAACTTCCCCAGCCACTCTCTATGGCCGACTGCACCAATGCCAAGGACGGTGGAATGGCATCCACCCGAAGAATTAACTCCTTTAGTTGATCGTCGGTGAACGATTCTTTATCTTCAGTTACTTTATACGTCGACATCTTTTGGGTCAGCCACTGCCTGTCATTTTGGTTCATATTGCTCAGCTTCCAACTCAACAGCTTTTTACGATCGTAAATAATCGATTCATTGACCTGAAGAATAGCGGACGCCCCAGCACGAAAAAAAACCGATTTTTTCAACGGGACGGATGTGTCCTCCTCCCAGTTTTTGGGAATGTGCGTGAATCGAAAACGGGGTACCGCATAAAGGATATCCGGGTTGGCTGCAACGTTGTAGCCGATGCTGTCAAAATAGCTGCCAAGCTGCTCTGTGCTGCCCACCTCGACAACGATCTCCTTCTCCTTTGCCAAGACTGCCGTGGAACCCGTCAAAACGATCAGGCAGGATGCCGATAACGTGGCTGCAATTAAAATCCAGATTTTAGGTCGTTTCATTGTAACATCCCTCCTGATCAGTGTAAATCTTGGCCATTTCTATTGCCTTTAAATCGGTGAAGGCCGCAAACGGTTTCAGGGGTTGGTCGTTTCCATTTCAGGCTGGATTTATTTATTCGGGCAAGATCCTTCACGAAGATAACGACCGGCCACCCAACCCGTTATTCCATAATAGTCGATTTTACACCATCGCGGGCGTTCTCTTTTAATTTTTTCCTTTTCCGCCTCCGACAGGGTGGTGAATTCGTTCAATGTCAGCCCGCCTATGCATCTCAGGTTTTTGATGCACTGACCATCAGGCGGTATCTGGCCTATTTTTTCGGATGTTGGGTTGGCCTCGCTACGGATATGGAGCACGTCGTCACTGTCGACCCCGTGCACACGCCAGTAATCCGGCCCGTCAGCTTCAGCACAGGCATGGTGGCTCATCAAAATGAGCCATAAGATAAATAGGCTGCGCAAGCTATTTTTCATTTTCTTCGTCTCGCCAATCATTTTCAGCGATGTGGCCATTGTGGTCAGTTTTCAAGGAACTCACCCAGCCGCGGTATGCTTCCGCGGTTGGGAATCATTTACTTCTTGAAATGCGAAGTGGCTTTATCGAATGCCGTGGCAAGCGATTTCCAGGCATCTTCGACCCCGTCTTTGAGATCGTCCCAGGCGTTTTCGCCGGCCACTTCAAGGTCGACGATCTTTTCCTTCAAATCCTTGCGGAACTTGAGATATGCTTGCCGTTTGACTTCATACTCTTTTCCGGCATCGGCACTTGCATGCTGGAGACCGGCTTCGAACTTGTCACGCTCGCGACTCCAACGGTAGTTTAGTTCGTCGACCTGTTTTCTCATCCGGGCTATAAATTCTTCTTTTTTGGTTACCATGCGTGCCTCCTTTTTTAAAGGGTGTTGAAGAACGTCATGAACGCGGGCAAGACACGGCACAATCCGGCGAAAAAGAGCAGTTTGTGGGTGCTAAATGAGCATGTCGAGTCGAATTTTAGCGCCGTATAGCCAAGCGCAATCGTTTTTCAACAACCGGTTAGAGTGCGCTACCCGATATCATCCCCACTCAGGATGCCCCATCAACAATCGGTTTTTGGGTGTGATCGCCGCGGGTATCCTCCGGGTCATTACCTGATACCCCCGTTCACGCAACCTCGCCGCCCGGGTGACATCGACGGCCGTGGGTCCGTCCAACCAGCCGTCCAAGCCGCCGGTGTCGCTGCGCTGCAGGTCATGACAGCAAGGCAGCACCGCCACGCGGGCGCCGGCTTCGACGGCTTTCTCCAACACGGCATCGGTCAGGCTGCCGCAGGCGTGAACGGACATGATCAGGTCCGATGACGTCAGCTCGACAGTATCGATATCGGCTTTCACATAGCGGATCCGTTGGCCCAGCCGGGGCCATGATTCGATCAGCTCGGCGGACAGCCGGCAGGCGTTTTCAGGCAGACGGCGATCAACGGCAAGCGCCCCGGGAGAGGTGTCATCCAGGAGTAGCATGATATGGGCCAGGAGTCCATGGCCGCAGGCCAGATCGACCACCCGTCCACCCCTGAATTTTCTTCTCACCCGCCTGGCCACCTCCCAGGCCTCGAACAGCTCCTTGCCGGGCAGCGTTCCCACCCGGCAGACGGCTCGGCCGATTTTATCGAGCAGGGTGCTGCCGGGAAACCAGTCCAGCTGCTTGACGGTCAGCCGGCTCTTTGTCGATCGGTTCACGAGGGCTCCAGGTCCTTGCCCGCCGCATTTGCCGGTGACACCAGCCCCAACCGTCTTTTGGATGCACGCACGACATCGTCCATGATCAGGTAGAGCGCCGGCACGTAGAGCAGTGTCAGCAAAGTGGCGGCCAACAGGCCGAAGCTGATACTCACCGCCATGGGAATGAGAAATTGGGCCTGAAAGCTGCGTTCCAGGAGCAGCGGGAAAAGTCCGGCAACGGTGGTCACCGACGTGAGCAGCACCGGCCGGAAGCGCGATCGCCCGGATTCAATGACCGCCTCGACCACCGCCATCCCGTTGCGATGCGCCCGATTGATGAAATCGATGAGAATCAACGAGTCGTTGACCACGATACCGGACAGGGCCACGATGCCGAAAATGCTGATGATGGTAAATGCCAGTCCCATCACCAGGTGGCCGGCGATGGCACCGATGAGTCCGAAGGGAATGGCCATCATGATGATCACCGGCTGAACGTAAGACCGGAACTGGGTGGCCAGCAGCAGAAAAATGGCCATAAGGGCCAGGGTGAAGCCTTTCTTCAGGCTTTGCAGGGACTCTTCGGTCCGCTTTTCCTGACCTTCCAGATCATAGCGCAGTCCTGGATATCGCTCGACCAGCCGGGGGAGAAAATCCGCCTTGAGGTCGGTGACGATCGAGCTGGCGTTGCCGACATCCTCGTCGATGTCGCTGCTCACCGTAATCACCCGCTTGCGGTCCACCCGCCGGATCAACGAATAGGCCCGCGAGCTGGCGGTTTCGGCAATCTCGCTGAGCGGGATCTGCCGGCCGTCCGGCGTGCGGATGCGGGCCTGCTCGATGGCATAGAGCGAGCGCCTGTCTTTTTCCGCGTAGCGGACCTGCACCTTCACGTCATCTTTGCCGCGCTGGATGCGCAGGGCCTCTTCACCGTAAAACCCCTGGCGCAGCTGCCGGGCGATGTCGCTCATGGTCACGCCGATGCTCTGGGCACCGTCCCTGATCCGGAAACGCCGCTCCGGTTTGCCCGGTTTGAAGTCATCGACGATGTCGTAGGTCCCCGGGTAGGTTCCCAGCTCGTCTTTGAGTTCCGCCGCAGCCTGTTCGATTTGCCTGAAATCATCGCCGATGAGCTGGATTTCGATGGGGCTGCCGGCCGGACCCCCTTCGATGGTGAAAAAAGAGAGGCGCTCCACTCCCGGAATGTCTCCGGCAAGACTGCGCCAGCGGTTGATCACCGTGTTGACCGACAGCCTGGGCCGCTCGGCCGACGAGATCATCTCGATCCACACCTCCCCGCAGTGTCCGCCGATCTCCTGGGGTTTCCAGTCCCGCCGGGGAATGAACCCGGTCAGGGAGTAGGTGTTGGTGATCAGGGTATTGCCCGCTTCCAGTTGACCCTCGAACGCCTGGTTGAGCTTAAACGCCTGCTGCTCCAGATAAGTGATGGTTTGCGCGGTGGTCTCCACCGGGGTTCCCAGCGGGTAGTTGACCTCGGCAATCACCCAGTCGCTGTCTCCCTTGGGCATGAATATAAAGGGCACATAACCGCCGCGCAGAATGCCCAGGCTGATGATCAGCACCCCCAGACCGATGGACAGGGTAAAATATCGATTTTCCACCACGTAGTGCAGGGTCGGCGTGTAGATGCGGTCGATGGCGAACTGGAGCCCCTTTTCGATGCGCTGCCTGACGCGTTCATGGATTGCCCGCCCCATCTTCTCGCCGGCCTGCCGGCTCCTGAGCAGGGCCCCCTCCAGGTGCGCCGGAAGGATGATCAGGGCTTCGCCCAGCGATACGATCAGGATGGCGATCACCGCCCGGGGCATGACGCTGATAAATTTACCCATGATGCCGGAGATGAACATCAGCGGCGTAAAGGCCACGACCGTCGTGGTCACGGCCATGAGCACCGGCCCGCCGACCTCCCCCATTCCGTCGACCACGGCGCGGTCCGACGATTTTCCCTGTCCGTAGTGGGTAAAGATGTTCTCGCCCACGATAATGGCATCGTCCACCAGGATGCCAAGGGTCATGATGAAGGCGAACAGGGAGATCATGTTGATGGTCTCGCCGCTATAATCCAGGACCATGAAGGCCCCCATGAAGGACACCGGAATCCCCACGGACACCCAGAAAGCCAGTCGCAGGTTGAGAAACAGAGCCAGGACGATGAAGACCAGAACGATTCCCTGGAACCCGTTGCGCAGCAACAGGTCGATGCGGTCGCGCACCATGGTGGACAGATCGAACCAGGTGGCCAGCTGAATGCCGTCAGGCATACGGTTCCTGTTCTTCGCCACGTATTTCTGCACCGTGTCGGAGATGGCGATCACATCTTCCTGGCTGGTGCGGTTGACCTGGACCAGGGCCGCCGGCTTGCCGTTGAAGCGGGCCTTGATGTCCGTATCCTCGAACCCGTCGACCACCGCAGCCACCTGCCCCAGCCGCACCACGGTGCCGCCCGCATCGGTGATCAGGGGCAGGTCTTCGAACTCTTTGCCGGTGTACAGCTGACCTTTGGCACGAACGATGATCTCGCCATGGTCGGTCTTGATGGTTCCGCCGGGCAGATCGAGGCTTCCGGTCCTCAGGGCCTGGACGACCTGATCGAAACTCAGTCCGTACCGCCGCAGGTTCTCCTCGGACACCTCCACCGCGATTTCATAGTCCCGCACCCCCACCAGGGAAGCCAGCGAAATGGGTCCGGTATCCACCAGGTCGTCGCGGATGCGGTCCGCCGTCCGGCGAAGGAGTTTCTCGGGCACATCCCCGTATACCGCCACGGTGATGGCCGGGTTGCGGTTGATGATCTCGGTGATGATCGGATCTTCGGCCTCGACCGGGAAGGTGTCGATGAGATCCACCTCGTTTTTGATGTCATCCATGATCTTCTGGACATCGGCCCCCTTGTTCAGTTCCACGGTCACCGACCCCAGGCCTTCACGGGAAGAGGAGTAGGTCCGGGAAATGTTCTCGATGCCCTTGATCTTTTCCTCGATCTTGATGCAGATCCCCTCCTCGACCTCCGCCGGGCTGGCGCCGGGATAGGGCACGGAGACGTTGATCATGTCCAGGGCGAACTGGGGGAACATCTCCCGGCGCATGTTCATGACCGTCAGCAGACCCGCCACGATGATGAACATCATGATCAGGTTCACCGCCACGCGGTTATCGACGGACCATTGGGCGAGTTTTTTCATAGAAGACCAGAAGTCGGATGTCGGAGGTCAGAGATCGGAAACCGGGCAGCACCGGCAGCCATTATTGAATAAGCAGCCATTCCTGCACCCCCTGCCCGCATCTATTGATTAGTCGTACTTTTCCAGTTTTTCATCAAGCGATACAGCATGGCGTTGACGTGATCGTATTCCTTTTTCAGGCGAAGGCGTTCACCCTTTTCCAAATAACCGCAATCCCGGGCAAACGACAGCCACCCCCGGGTCTCTTCCGATGATCCGAGAGCATCGTTGAGATGTCGGAAAAATACATTCTCGTATTTTCGCTTGGCATACCCTTCACGGATATTGATGGCTACCGATCGCGACGACCGCCTGATCTGATCCGTCATCGAATAGACCTCTTCTTTGGGAAAACCAACGGAAAGCTTGAACATATCCATGGCCAGCGAATATGCCAACCGGTATACTTCCAGGTCCTGAATGGTTTTGATGGCCATGTTAATTTTCCAACCGCCGCCCAGTCCGACCTCGGACCACGGTCCTCAGGCATCCGTCATCAAACTTCAGACATCTGACCTTCGTCTTCCGTCGTCCGACCTCAGTCCTCTGTCTTCTGTATTCCGTCCTCTGTCTTCAGCCGTATTCTCATCCCCGGTACGGCACCGGAAAGCGGAGAGGTGACCACCAGGTCCCCGTCAGACAGCCCGTCGCTGATCAGCACGGATTTCTTGAAGCGGCGCAGGATCGTCACCGGCCGGACACTGAGCTGGTCGTCGGCGGCGAGGTAGACCGTGTCCCCGTCATGGACCAGGTGCCGGGGCAGCCGGTGGACATTTTTTACCTGGCGGCCCTGGATTCTCACCGTTACGAACATCCCCGGCTTCAAGCGGTCGGCAGCTGCGATCATGGCACCACCGGAGGTGGGTTCATCGACCTCGATCACCACGGGCAGGGTCCGGGTGGTCTGATCCAGGGCGGCCTTGACCCTTGCCAGGCGGCCATGCCACAGCTTCGGGGTGGCGGTCTCCATGAACAGCACCTCCACCGGCAGCCCCTGTTCCGATCCACCGTCATCGGGGAACCAGGCCAGGTCAGCCATGGGGATCTTGACTTCGATATCAAAGGCACCGGCCCGGTAGACACTGCCCACTGATTGGCCGGCCGCCAGATGTTGACCGACCTCCACCTCTTTTTGGGTCACCCAGGCATCGAAGGGCGTATCGATCTGGCAGCGCTCCAGATCCAGGCTCGCCTGCTCCATGGCCACCCTGGCCATCTCCAACTGGCTCTCCAGCCGGATCCGGTCGGGACCGGTGACGGCCAGCTGGTTTTCCAGGGCCTGCAATCGCTCCCGGCTGGTGAGATACTGGCGGTCCGCCTTGTCCAGCACGCTCTGGGAGGTCATGTTCTTGCCGGCCAAATTCTTGAATCGATTGACCTCCGCCAGGGCCAGATCCACATCCGATCGGGCCAGCTTGAGGTTGGCCTTCAGGTTGAGAATATCCTGTGCCAGCCGATCCAGTTCGGCCTGGGCCTGCCGGATGCCTACGTTCGCCCGCCGCACCGCCAGCTCATAATCCCTTGGATCAATGCTCAGCAGCACCTCACCGGATTTCACGAAACCGCCCTCGATGAAGGCCGGATGCATGGCCACCACCTGGCCGCGTACCTCAGCCACCAGTTTCAGGGATTCCCGGGGGGCAACCGTTCCATATGCCTCGACAATCATGGGAAGGGTCTGTGGATGGGTGCTAACGACCTCCACCAGCCGCCCGTCCGTGGTGCGGGACTGTTTCTCGGCGCGGGGCCGCAACTGCACCAGCATGACGGCAATGGCCACCGCAACCAGCAGCACGACAGCAACACGAACAGTTTTAAACAACGGCCCTTTTTTCATCGGGTCTGACCTTTGATGGATCTTAAAAATCAGGTTTTCATCGTGAATCCTCACAGGATGCACGAGAATTAAACGGTGGGAACAGGCGTTGGATTTATACCGCAAATCCAATTTTGGCAATCAATCTATCGAAACGGGGGTTGGTTTTCAACGTCTTTTTGGGAAACCGGACCAATGGCACCGGCCGAGATCGGATATCGATGAAAAGCCACGTTCGCGGCATGGAAAAGTCGCCTCCTGCTTCAGCTGGCGCATCTTTTCAAATCCGGTATCGATCATCCCTAAAGAAAAACGCATAATGACAGATAATTCTGGACATTCCTGCCACCCATTTGTATAGTAAAAATAAATACCTCTTTCGTAAACGCCGACACCCATGCCATCGATATCCTCCGAATCCTTTTGCGGCCAGGCGGTCTACCGCGATCAAATCAGGGAAATCGCGGTTATCGTCGACACGTTCCCGAAGCTTACCCGCACCGAACTGGCCAATACCATTTGCGAACTGTTTTCCTGGAAAAGACGGACCGGCAAACTGAAAACCGTCGAGTGCCGCCAATTCCTGGAGCGCCTGGATGCCAGGGGCATGATCCGACTGCCGGCGTGCAGGGTCCAATATATCAAGCGGGAAAAAACAACCGCAGGAAGGACTGGACGGACGGATCGACCGCCGACGATCTCGACCCCATTGAGCGATCTGTCCCCGGTCGTGCTGACCCGGGTCCGCAATGACGACCAAAGGAGGCTCTGGTGCGAGTACGTGGATCGATATCATTACCTTGGATACCGGATCCCTTTCGGCGCGCACCTGCGATATTTCATCCAGTCCGGCATCGACCAGGCCCGGTTGGGGTGCATGCAATTTTCCAGTCCGGCATGGCGGATGGCAGCCAGAACAGGCGCAGGGGCAAGGC
>NZ_JBUOIV010000073.1:0-20520 GCF_055467485.1 Desulfosarcina sp.
CTACAGCTATTGTTTCGCCGTACCATCAATACATTCTTTGATCTGCTGCAATTGGTCTCTTAGATGTCTCAAGCAATCGATCATGAGTTCGCCGAGTGTAATTGAAGTGTCTTCGTCCACAACCCCCTATGTGGTCAACGCATCGTTTGTTTACGGTCAGGATGAATCGCGATAGGTGATGGTTGCACAATCGCCAGAGGGATAGCAGGCCATCCCGAGGGGCTTCCTGATAACTCTGGATAGACACCCAAGCTTTATTGTCTTGGGAATAATCCAGGAAAACTAAACTGGCAGATACCTGGAAACGGACGATGCGTTGGAGATTATTGGCTGCCGAGTCAATGAGATGTCCAACAATCTCCTTCACCGATCAAGCGGAATGATCTATCCTCACTGGTATGGTCCGTATAGGCATGTTCCTTAATTGTTCGCAAGCTTCATCAACAGCCATTTCGATATCTGCGGCGAGTCTATTCCAAATGGAGTTGTCGTTTACAACCATATTTTCTCCGGGTCGGAAATATGAATGGCTAACCATTGTTTTTTCCGCCACATATTCGAATCATGAATAAATATTGCCAACTTCCCACCAGGCTGCGGAAGTCACCAAACTTTGCCCTTGAGCACCGCTTCGAACGTCTCTAAAAAGCTGTCGATATCCGCTTTCTCGATTGTCAGGCTGGGATCAAGCCTCAAGACGTTTAGGCCCGGCCGTTGGGCCAGAATATAACCGTCGCCCGCCAACGCTTGTTGTACGGCGGTCGTGAAGGAAGCCTGCGCATCATCGACCAGTTCAAGTGCCACCATCAAGCCCCGCGCCCGTATCGCATCAATCTGCGGGGATCGAGCTTTGATGCTTTCGAGTCCATCGATAAGCGTGGTGGCCATCTCCCGGCCTCGTTCGACCAAGTTCTCTTCTTGGATGGTTCGGATCACCTCGAGGGCAATGGCTGCACCCAGTGGGTCGTTCTGATGGGACTGGGCGTATTTGACCACTCTGCCGCCGAGTTGCTCGACGACACGCGGCGAAAAAGCGCACACGCTTACCGGATACCCATTGCCGATGCCCTTGCCCATGGCCACGATGTCGGGCGCAAGATCGTAGTGCTGGTAACCGAACCACTTTCCGGTGCGCCCGATACCCGTGGTCACCTCGTTGACAATGACCAGGCCACCGCTGGCTTTTATGGCTGCAGCAATGGTTTGGATCAGGTTTTCGGGCGGAAAGCGCACCAGACCCGACGAACTGCCGGGTTCGAAAAGGAACCCGCCGATCTGATCGAAAGGTATCGAGGCCCATTGTTCACATCGCCGGCTGCAGCCATCCGGATGCGGGCAGCGGTTGCAGTCCTTCCAATCGAAACTGAACCATTCCCCCTCACGCTTGATGCTGGCGGCCCCATATGCGCCAAAATAGGAATCCGCCATGGTCATCAACATCGGCCGGGTATTGATGGACTGAACCGCGCGAACACCGTATTCGACAGCCTCGCTGCCCGAGCAGAGAAACACGCACTTGCCCCCGTCAAACCCATGCAACGCCAGGACTGCCTGCGCGGCTTCATCGACGATGGCAGTGGTGTATGAAAAACCGGTGTGTGCGATCCGGGCCGCCTGATCGTTTAGCACGCGCAGGATCCGCGGGTGGCCGTGCCCGATGGCCGTGCACCACACCCCGGACTCCAAATCCAGGTACCGGTTGCCGTGGTCATCGTAGAGATAACAATTATAGGCATGCACGATATTCCTTAAGCGCCGCTCATGGCCTATATACCAGAACAGATGGTCCATGTATGTGTACCTCCACCGCCTATTCGCCATCGCACCACACAGGAGTAACCAATCCTGATCATTTAGATTTTTACAAATCCATCTTGGGCGGCATTTGGGACAGGATATATTCGGACAATGCCGTGATGGTCAGGCTCGGATTGACCCCCAAATTGGCCGGTACAACCGAACCATCGGCAACGAACAAATTCGGATAACCAAAGACTTCTCCATTAAAACCGACAACCCCTTTTTCAGGCGACGCGCCCATGCAACACCCCCCAAGAATGTGGGCCGTGCTGGGCGCATTGAAGGCGACTTCAGGCAGGCCGCTCAATGGTATGCCATTCATTTTACGAGCCAACCGTCGGGTAACTTCGTTGGCGATCGGAATATACGCCGGGGCGCGTTGCATTCCCAAAGGTACACGTGAGTTCATGCTGTGCCCACCCAGCCGCCACCAGCGGGATTGGTAATCGAGCTTAAGGTGGTTTTCATCCGTCTGCATCACCAACACGACAGTCGTCGTCGATGCCTTTCCCAGCGGCCACAACAGTTTTAAAAACGTAATCGGATGTTTGGCAATGTTTCCAAAAAATCTTAATGGACGGGGGATTTTTCCACCGCCATCGGTCATCAGGGTAAAAAGATTGAGCAGGACGTCGGACCCTTTATTGTATCGAACCATTTCGATATGCGTCGTGTCGTCCGCATAGATCCCGGAAGTGATGGCGATTTGATCGTTCCAATCGACGTCCCTGTCTCTTGATGCCACTCCGAGCAGGGCTTCGGAGTTAGTACGGACATAATTACCTAACTGGTTCGACAGCTTTGGAAGAAGACCCTTTTGCCTGCATTTCATCAATAGCTTGACGGAACCCAGTACACCGCCGCTGAACATGACCCCTTTGGCCCGATAGGTTTTCTCAGGATGAGTCAGTCCGGTCGATCGTCTGGTGAAGACCTCGTAACCACCATTGCAGGGTCGGACACCGGTCACTTCGGTTTCAGGAATAATTTGAGCCCCCAAACCTTCTGCCAGGTACAGATAATTTTTATCCAGGGTGTTCTTCGCCCCAACTGGACAGCCGACCATGCAGGACCCGCAAAATTTACAACCGGCTCGGTCCGGTCCCCTGCCCCCGAAGTATGGGTCGGGAACCGTTTGCTCCGGCGTGCCGAAGAAAACCCCCACATCATTTTTGTGAAAAGTATCCTCACCTCGCAATTCAATCCCGACTTCCCTGAGGCATTTGTCGGCAATACCGATCTGGGGGCTGGGATTGGCGCCGAGCATCTTTCGGGCGCTTTCATAATGCGGCATCATTTGGGCCTTGCAATCGGCCATACCCCATTCCGGTCGCTCAAACACCTCGTCAGGCGGAACGAGCAACTGGTTGGCATATACGAGGCTGCCGCCGCCGACTCCCCCGCCATGAAAAATGAGTACATGTTTGAACTGCGTCAGCATCTGATAGCCATAGCACCCGAGTTGCGGCAACCACATATATTTTCTGAAATTCCAATTGGTCTCGGGAAAATCTTCCTGGTTCCATCGCTTGCCTTTTTCCAATACGGCGACCCGGTATCCTTTTTCCGCAAGGCGCAGCGCCGATACACTTCCACCAAACCCTGAACCGATGACAATGAAATCATAATCAAACGCTTGCTTATTCAAAATAGCATTTCCCCCTTCGTCCGCCGGTCAACACTGCAGCCCCTGTCAACGTTTATCATCTACGATGGGTTCTTCAACAGTATCTATCAAACCGTATGGCACTGGACTTCAAACCATTTGTTGAAAAGCTTCAAGTCTCTTTATTGACCCACCCGATTGCAGGGTCTTTGTATTAAAAAGACGGCTGCCCGATTAATCATATTTTTCTACTTGGGAAAAACGCCGATGCCATTAAAAGATCGATGACTGGGTTCTGGTCGTTAAAAATTCAAGGATTCTCATTCCTTTATAGGAGTTTCCTTTGGGATTCAACTTTGGACCCCAGACGGCGATGCTGAACTTGCCAGGGTGGATCGCCAGGATACCGCCGCCGACGCCGCTTTTTCCGGGCAGTCCGACCTTGAAGGAAAACTCGCCGGCCTCATCGTAAAACCCGCAAAGTTGCATGATTGCATTGATGCGCTTCGATTTGCTGGCATCGACGACCCTTACGTGGGTCAGCGGGTGGGTACCGTTGGCGGCGAGAAACAAGAATTGCTGGGCCAGTTCCTTGCAGGTCATTTCAATGGAGCACAGGTTGAAATAAAAGTCCAGAACGACCTCGATATCGTTTCTGATATTGCCAAATGACTTCATCAAATTGATCAGGGCGGCGTTCTTGAAACCGGTCATCTTTTCCGACTCGGCAACCCGCGGACAATAATCGATGTTCTGATTTCCGGAAACCGTTCGCGCGAACTCGATAAACGCCTGCTTGGGATTTTTCAGGCGGCTGACAAGCACATCACAAATGACCAGGGCCCCGGCATTGATCAACGGGTTGCGGGGGATGCCTTTTTCATATTCCAATTGAACCAGTGAGTTGAAAGGGGTCCCCGACGGTTCGACGCCTACCCGGTCCCACAGGTTGTCCGCCTCCAGTTCGAAGGCCAATGACAGGGACAACACCTTTGAGATGCTTTGAATGGAAAATTTATCGTTGGAATCACCCAGACAATAGTTCTGATTGTCTACGGTGGTGAGGTGGATGCCGAATTTACCCGGATCGACATTGCGCAATTCCGGAATATACGAGGCGATGGTGCCGATGTCATCCATTTCCCGCAGTTCTACAGCCATCTCAGAAAACAGTTTCTGATAGTCGACAACCGGTTCTGATATCATATTGACCACCATTTTTTGGGTATGGCCCTGGAACTTCTCACCATCGGCCTGTCTATAGCGCAGGGAAAGGATGAATGCCGATCTGCGCGCCATCACAATTGGATTTTCCTGTTCATATATGATGGGTTAAGTTGAACGCTTCGTCAACCGGCAGATTCCGAATCCGGATGGATTCCAATGAGCGTTAATGATCAGGCCGGATGATCCGGACTATTAAACCGGAGGAAAAAGGCTCAACGATGCTCGGCAGCAATGGAATGGAAGAGGAAAAGGCAGAACGATCACTCGTCCTGCCCTTTTGGTTGTTCGACGATAACTGTTTTCGGAGCCTAAAGTTACTTCTTGGATTTACTGCGGCTGACACCGGCAAGTCCGAACAGACCCATTCCTATCAAAAGCAGACTGGTGGAGTCCTTGATGGGAACGGCGCCTTCACCTGCAAACGAAGAAGTAAATTGAGTCAGTGCGGAACCATTCATCGTAAAAAAGAGAAGAAAGGCCGACAATGCGATTATGTATATGTATTTTTTCAAAGCTTACCCCTGTCTTTCTAATTGCATAAGTATTTTTTTGAATCTGTCTAAGAAGTTTGCACGTTGCGGGCCAAAATTCAGACTGCGCGACAAAGGTAATTTTTTATAAACAATACAGAAGGATATAATTTTGAGGAAGATTTCCTTGTTTTCTTGATTGGGAAAAATAATTCACACAACGGGTTACGCAATAAAGAAAAGATGGAATTAATGTAATAGTCTGACCGCCGTTTCATGACTCTGCGGTCCTTCAGGACAACCCATAGGCATTACGCGGCATCACCCCATTGCCATGGCCAAGGTGATTTCTCATCATCAGGGGTGAACTCACCGCCTTGCCGATGCTTATGATTGCTCCGCTTAAGGAAGCGTCCATCAACTGGTGGCCGGATAATTGCCAGGATGCCCCTTCGATTTATAGTGTCCGTCCACAATTGAGGGATTTTGGCCGAGATCAAGGCATACGAAAAATTTTACTGCAGGCATATGGTTTATATTCCGAGCATAATAATGTTGCGCATAACGTAGGGTCGGCCCACACAACCATTTGTGGATAGACACTTTCTAACAGGCTTTTCGGGCGGCCGCTCCACCGGCACCATGCACCTGAATGGGGACAAAACAGGCGGTTCCACGGGTGGCGAGCGACCTTCCGGCTTTGACCTGGGGCAATCATGCTTACTTTTACGCGAAAACCGGTTTGCCGTTCGTTGGACGACAAACCCGTATTGCTTCAATCTTCAGTTCTCACACATTCGCCTTTCATCACGAATGAGAGTTATGGGGGTCAATATGCAGACAAAAGCCATATCAGCGGTTAACCCACTGTTTATTATTTCTTTAATGACGATAACGGTAGTTGTGGCTGCGTTGCTGTTGGTTAACGCGTCAGCCATGGCCGCCGGGAGTTCCTCCAGCTCGGTATCAAAAACCGACGCCTCATACGACAAACGCCAGAAGGCCAATGTCCATTTCGAAAAGGGTGAGTCGTATCAGCAGCAGGGTCAATACGAAAAGGCGGCCCGCCAGTATGAAAAAGCCGTCGAGGCCGATGACGGTTATGCGCAGGCGTACAGCAATTTAGGATATTGTTACCGCAAGCAGGGACAGTTCGACCGGGCGATACGCACGTATAAAAAGGCGATCGACTTGAAACCGGATCTGGCCGAGGCCCATGAATACATCGGGGAGGCCTATGCCGAAATGTCCCGGTTCGACCTGGCCGAAAAGCATCTGCAGGTCCTTAAAGACCTGGGCTCTGACGAAGCGGCTGAGTTGGAGGCATTCATTCAAAAGCAGAAAGCCAAGTCCTGACAGGCGGATCAGCCGAACAGGCGTCCCGGGAAGGGCCAGGGTCCCCTGTTCGGCCTAAACATTGAAATTGAAATCGAGAATCCCATGGGGGGCAGGAGGCGACAACCCCAGATCTTTCCCTTCTACGCCTGCATTCCGACCTGCCTGCAATGCATCGGCGCTTTGCTGGCCAGAGCCAGGCGGCAAATAGCCACATGGGATTCCGTTTACAACTCCCCTATGCTCAAGTGGCTTGTACAAGACGTTCAATAACACCTGATCCGGTGCCTTGAAAAGGGCTCCTGAATCCAGGGAGATTCTCTCCGTCTTGATACCCGAAGAAAAGCCGGATTCCATGTCTTGTTAAAGATCAACGCATTACAAGAGACACCTGACCGCTCCTGCTTCCTTGTTCGGTTGGGTGTTTATCTCACCACTCCGGTATAGTGACCTTTGACATTGCATTTTTTTATCATGTCATGCTAACAGGTTAACTATCCAGTTGTTCACCAATTAATTTTCTCCACTCCCTATCGATGCAAGCAGGCTCTTACTCGTTTGATATTCAGTATTTTACCAGCCGGTTATAATTTCCCGGCAGCGTTCATTATTTTTATTAATACCAGCTAAATGAGGAGAGGAGCAGCCATGAAAATGACTTTATTCAGAAAGTTCAGACAGGTACTGGTGTGGATGGTGGTTGCCGGGCTATTTTTTCCTTTGCCTGCTGCAATTGCCAAAAAGGGCGGCCATCGTCAAACTCAAGTAAAAGCCATGACCCGCAACCTCTATCTGGGGGCTGATATCTTCAAGGTTGTCGAAGCTGCACAAGAAGATCCCGAATCAGTTCCTTTGGCAGTTGCAGAAGTTTTTCAAACCATGCAGGCCACCAACTTTCATGACCGCGCCGAGGCCATTGCCGACGAGGTCCTCAAGACGAAACCCCACGTAATCGGAATACAGGAGGCTTCAACCTATTACACTCAGACGCCGAGTGATTTTCTGCCGGATAATCCGGTAAAGGCCGACACTCTGTTCATCGATTTTTATTCGGTTCTGGATGCCGCCTTGAAAGCCCGGGGACTTTATTATGATGCGTATGCCGTAACCAATGCCGACATTGAATTGCCCATGTTCGATCCAGGATCACCAACATACCTATCCGATGTCAGGCTGGTTGACCATGATATGATTCTGGTTAAAAAACCACTGCGATCGTGGTGGGTTGCGGATGGAAATTATGCACATCAGCTTGAATTGGACATCGGGCCCACAACTGCCGAATTTTCACGCGGGTATTTGGTAGTTGATGTGAAAATAAAGGGAAAAGAATTTCGTTTTGTAAACACGCACCTCGAGGTAAGCGGTGCCCCGGGATCGGCATTCAGATATTTTCAAGACAAACAGATGCAGGAGCTGTTGGGTACAATCAGCGATCTTTCCCTGGACGGTCCCAAACAAGTCATCATGGTGGGTGACTTCAACAGTTCTCCCGAGGATGAATCGGGTTTTTGGGTTCATCCGATTTATGGTCCGCTACCTTACGCGCCTCCATATGCCACGGCAACGGATGCAGGATATTTAGATGCATGGCTGCAGCAGAAAAGATTCGATGAAGGCTACACCAGCGGATTTGATGAATGGGTGAGTGATCCCGATGCCGAACTGACCACGAGGATAGATCATATCTTTCTGGGGCCAGGCGGTTACCATATCGAAAAGGTTAAAGCTATCGTGGTCGGTGATGAGGTGAAAGACATGACACCCAATGGTTTATGGCCTTCCGATCATGCGGGGGTGGTTGCCAAAATAAAATTTTCACAAATAAAGAATAGCTGCCCCGTAAAAGGAAAACCGTCAAAGTAGCGCTTTCAAAGCCCCTGTGTTCCATTCCGCTGCAGGGGCTTTGCCTTTTTTACTGCCTGGGCGGCTGTCGCCCCCTATGTGTTTTTTCAACTGCGAACCCAACAGGCAAATGCTTAATTGGCGGCAGTCCCTGATAAGTTTGCCATTTGAATGCGCCATCGGTCGTACACATAAGACAGCCTTACCATGGATGGCAATCGCGCCGATAGCCATTTCAATTGCGGGTTAAATCAGATAAGAACCTTTGCATGCTTCGACAGACGTTTTTACATATCCCGGGCATCGGACCGAGAACCGAACAGGGTTTCTGGGCCGCGGGCGTGGATGACTGGAACGCCTTTTTCGACGATGCCGCCTTGAAACTGTCGGCTTCCAAACGGGCGGCCATTGCCGACGTGCTGACCGAATCCAGGCGCCAGCTGGATCGCCGCAATCCGGGTTATTTTGCCCGGCGTATTCCCGCCGGCCAGCAATGGCGGCTCTTCAGCGAATTCCGCGGCCAGACCGCCTATCTGGACATCGAAACCACGGGGCTGGAGGCAGACTGCACCATCTCCACCATCGCCGTGTACGACGGATCGACGATGGTCACCTACGTGAATGGGCAAAACCTGGACGATTTCATCGACGACATCGGCCGCTACAAGCTTCTGGTGACCTACAACGGCAAGTGCTTCGACGTCCCCGTGATCGAACGTTTTTTTGGGATGACGCTGAATCATGCGCACATCGACCTGCGCTACGTCCTTGCCGGATTGGGTCTCAAGGGGGGGCTCAAACGCTGCGAGGCACAGCTGGGCGTGGGCCGCGGCGATCTCGAGGACATTGACGGGTTGTTCGCGGTGGTGCTGTGGAAGGCCTATCTGCGCAACCGTGACGAACAGGCCTTAGAGACCCTGCTCGCCTACAACCTGCAGGACGCCATCAATCTGGAGTCGCTGATGGTCACCGCCTTCAACCTGAAGGTTCGCCAGACCCCCTTCTATCGTCGGTGCCGTCTGGCCGTGCCACCGGCGCCCCATAATCCGATTCCCGCCCACCGGCGCACCATTGCGCGCTACCGCAATGAAGTGGCATTCATCCGATCCCTGCAGCCGCAGTGGTAGATGACCAACGCCGAACCTGAGGCCCGGCGTTGGTGTATCGCTATCGAGGAAAGCCGTTGGCTTGGCTATCCGTCCATAAATGGGTAGTCGTTGTATCCCTTTTCATCACCGCCATAAAAGGTGTCCTGATCCGGTTCGTTGAGCGGGGCATTGTGGCGATAACGCGCCACCAGGTCCGGATTGGCCAGGTAGGGGACCCCGAAGGCCACCAGATCGGCCGCGTTCTCGGCGATGGCCTTTTCGCCGGTTTCCTTGCCGTATCCGCCGTTGATCATAAAGGTGCCCCGGTAAATCTTGCGCAACGCGGGAGCCACCGGCGGGAACTCCTCCTGGCTTTTAAACGAGGGGTGGCCGGGAAGCGGCTCGATCACATGCAGGTAGGCCAGGGGAATGTCGTTCAGCGCCGCCGCCAGTTGGCTGTAAAGGGCCAACGGATCCGAATCGTGCATGCCGTTGAAGACCCCCCGGGGCGAGATGCGAAACCCAACCCGATCCGGACCCCACACCTCGACCACGGCAGCCACCACCTCGAGGGCGAAGCGCATCCGGTTGGGAATGCCGCCGCCATATGCGTCTGTTCGCCGGTTGGATCCGTCCTTGAGGAACTGCTCGATGAGGTAGCCGTTGGCGCCGTGGACCTCGACGCCGTCGAATCCGGCGCTTTTGGCCCGCCTGGCCGCGCGGGCGAACTGATCCACGAGGGTGGGGATCTCTTCAGTGGCCAGCGCCCGGGGCATGGTGGGCGGTTCGAAGCCGTTGGGCGTGAATACCATGGTTTCCGCCTTGACGGCCGATGGCGCGATGGGATCTTCCCCGTCCGGTTGAAGCAGGGTGTGTGACACCCGGCCGGTATGCCACAGCTGGCTGAAAATACGGCCGCCTTTTTCGTGAACCGCATCGGTGACCGTCTGCCATCCCCGGGCCTGCGCATCGGTGTAGAGTCCCGGGGTGAACATGTACCCGTTGGCCTTTTCCGAGACCTGGGTGGCTTCGGTGATCAGCAGCCCGGCGGTGGCGCGCTGGGCATAATGGGTGACCGCCATGGGTTTGGGCACCCCGTTTTCATCGTTCCGGTTGCGCGTCATGGGAGCCATGACCACGCGGTTGGGCAGGTTCAGCGCGCCAAGGGTGTATGGAGAAAACAGTGTATCCGTCATGTGATAATCCTTTCAATTGGTTAATCTTCTTGCCGGCCTTTTAATGACCGGTCGTCTCAAAATGGCTCAAATTACTGCAGCAGTGCTGCCAGCATAGCTAAAAAGGCATCCAAAGGCCGAATGTTCCGGCTGGATTTCATTCGCAGGATCGCCCCTTCCCAGCTGTTGAAAATCGCTTCTGCCAGACGGTCAGGGTCCACTTTTCGATCGACCTCTCCCGCATCCTGGGCGCTGCGGATGCAGCGGGCGAGCGGCACGGTGTAGTTACGAAACAGATATTCCGCCTTTTCGGCGATGGCGGCGTTGGTATCGGCCAGTTCCTGGCACAGGTTGCCCACGAAACAGCCGGTGGTGTAGTTGCGTGATGCCTCATAAACGGCCGCCATGCCCGCGTAACTGTCGATGATTCGCTGCCGGGGAGATGGGGAATCGGCCGTCAGCGCAGTTTCGAATCCTGCGATGGAGTCACGGCTGGTGGACTCCATAGCCGCCAGGGCGAAATCTTCCTTACTCTTGAAATAGTTATAGAAAGAGCCCTTGGGCACCCCGGCGGCATCCACGATCTCCTGGATGCCGGTGCCGTGATATCCCTTTCGCAGCATCAATTGCGCACCGGCGTCGAGAATGGCCGCACGCTTATCGCCTTTGGTCGTGTTCATAAAGACATGATATGACCGGTCGTCTTGTTGTCAAGCCTGCCTGCCGAGCGGTTCGACGGTTTACCGTCGGTCGGTGTTGCCGGGACCGGTCTTGATTCATGCGTGGCTGCCCTTATCTTAATTGGGTAGGGACCGTGCCTGTCATCCGTTCCCCCATCGATCCGGGTGGATCGTGCTGACCTGCGTACCGATCATTCTCTTCCCCGTTGCCTGCGTTGATTGTCTTCCCGGAAACTGACACCCCCCACCCCGTTTACCGACAGCATCCGACGGGTTTGCATGGGTTACGGGGCCGGGGCTGAATTATGAATTGGAGGTAAATCATGGTAACCCGATCTGAACTCTGTGAAAAAATTTCCAACATATATCCGGAGCTGGGCGAATGCGACCACAATATGGCTGTGGGCTGGGATGAACAAAACCAGGCTTGGGCCGTGGATTTCAAGCTCAAGGGACAACCGGTCCGGCATTATCTTGAAGATGCGGATGCCGCCGCCTGCCTGATCGGCAGGCAATGCGTGGGCGTGGGCATCGAGTTCGGCCAGTTCCTGTAATGGCGAATTCTAATTTCCGATCGAACCCCGCGTTTCGATCTTGTCGGTGCGGAAGGCAAAGCGGCCCGAGATCCGGTCTTCGAGATAAAAGCGCAACGTTTTCTCGATCACTTTGAAGGCGATGTCATCCCAGGGGATGTCGACTTCCTCGAACAGCTTCACCGCTGAGCTTTCGCGGGTGGGGTGGAAGTCCGGTGCCAGGAGGCGCGAGCGGAACATCAGGTAAATCTGGTGAATGTGAATGATATCGACCATCAGGTAGGGGGTCAGCTGCACCACCCGAGCGCCCGTCTCCTCGAAGGTCTCCCGCCGGGCCCCGGCGGCTGCGGTTTCACCGTTTTCCAGGAAACCGGCAGGCAGGGTCCAGTACCCTCTGCGAGGTTCGATATCCCTGCGGCACATCAGGATGCGCCCCTCCCAGACGGGAATGCAGCCCACCACGAGCTTGGGGTTCTGGTAATGGATCGTACCGCAGGAAGGGCAGACGTGGCGCGGCCGGTCATCATCGGCAGGCACCGTGAGCGTCACCGGCCGGCCGCAATGGGAACAGAATTTCATCCGGTCAAATCTCCATCCGAGTAACGGATATCATCCCGCCAAAGCAGACGTCCACATCGCTGCCGACCGATCGGGGGCGGTCGTGAATGATCCCCTGGTAACGATAAACACCCGCATCCTCGATGTACCGATAGCGATGGGGGTGTTTGTCCAACGGGCACAACCGGGTGGTGAGCGTCGATTCGGCGGCGATCGGGCTGGGCAGATTGATGTTCCAGAATTGCCCCGCTTCCAGCTCTTTTTTTAAAATGGCCGCAAGGATCCGGGCAACCTGCACCTGTGCAGCCGTCCAGTCGACAGTCCAGTCCGGCGCGATGTATTGGGACACGGCCACGGCACGGACACCCAGAATGGCGGCTTCCCGGGCGGCGGCAACCGTGCCCGACTGATAGATATCGCTGCCCAGATTGGCCCCCGGATTGATGCCGGCGATGACCCAGTCGGCGTCGGGCACCAGCTGCTTGACGGCCAGGCGGGTGCAGTCGGCCGGTGTGGCATGAACCACGTAAGCGTGACTGTCCGAACGATCCACGCGGATCGGTTCTCTCATGGTCACCCGGTGGCCCACGTTGGACTGGGGGGTCGCCGGCGCGACGATCCACACCTCTCCCAGCGCCTTGACCGATTCGACCAGCGCAGCCAGTCCAGGCTGGTCGTGACCGTCATCGTTGGTGACAACAATTTTCAATGGGGGCTCCGCTAAAGAACTGAATGGGCGAAAACAACGTCAGGATCATATCAGCCCCCAGGCAGAATGCAACCCCAGCGGTTCACCGTCAGACATACCGGCGCTATTTTGGTGGAACGCCTTTTGCGAACCTGTACGCCCCGCAAAAAAAAGCTAACAAGAGTGACCGAATGGTCGATACTGTCTGTTAAATGCGTGTTCAATCTGATGAAGGGCCCCTGTTACCATGAACGTCGTTTCCCTGCTTTCGCTGCTGATGATCGGTGCCGGTGCGATAGTGATGGCTGTCTGTATCCGGCGAATTGGCCCCGAGACCCGCAGGCTCAAACAGGTTTCTGAAAAAGAATACGAAAAGATAAAAACCTTTGCGACGTTCCACATTGCCCTCATGGTCTTCTTTCTGATCGGCTACGTGGCCGTGGGACTGTCCATTCTCCTCGATATCCGTCTCACCAGCGATCTTTTCGTGGGCGCCATCTTCTTATTCGGTTCGATTTTTGTCCTGCTGGGCATGTTGCTTCAGTCTAAGATGACGGCATCATTAAAGCATCGATACGACGAGGCCATCCGCGCCAACCAGGCGCTGGAGGCGGAACGGAAAAAGCTGTCCCGGCTCAACGAACGACTGTCCGATGAAATCAGCGAGCGCACGCAGGCGGAAAAAGCCCTTTCCGCTGCCAAAGGATTTCTCCAGAACGTCATCGATTCACTTCCCCAACAGCTCATGGTCATCAACCGGGACTACAGCATTGCCCTGGCCAATCGCCCCGCCCTTGAAATCAACGGCTTGAATCGCCTGCCCGGATCCATCCACTGCCATCAGTTGCCCCACGGCAAGGATGCCCCCTGTTCGGGCGATGAACACCCTTGCCCGCTGTCAGAAATCCTCCGCACCAGAAAACCGGTTACCATGGAACACATTCACCAGGACGCCAGGGGAAACCCGATGATAGTGGAGGTCGTGGCCACCCCGCTTTTCGATGATGCGGGCGAGATCTGCCAGATAGTGGAATCCTGCCACGATATTACCCAGCGAAGACGGGCCGAGGAGCAAATCCGGGAAAGCGAGCAGAAATACCGGACCATTTTGGAAAGTATCGAGGAAGGCTACTTCGAAACCCGCCTCGACGGTACCTTTTCCTTCGTCAACACCGCCATGTGCCGCATCATGGGTTATGATGAAGACCGGCTTATCGGCATGAACAACCGGGAATACACCACACCGGAAACGGCCCGATCGATGGTCCGACGGTTCAACACCATATTCAGGACCGGTGAGCCCTGCCCCATCACCACCTATGAAATTATCACCGGCACAGGCGAAACCGGGCTCCTGGAAGTAACGGCCGCCCTGATCCGGGGCAGAGATGGAAAAGCGCTGGGCTTTCGGGGGGTGGCCAGGGATGTAACCGATCTGGCCGCGGCAAAAAAAGCGCTCAAGGAGAGTGAGGAGCGTTATCGAAGGCTGTCCGAAGTCACGATGGAAGGCATCTGCTTTAACGACAACCACGTCATCATCGATGTGAACAGCGCCTTCGCCCGCATGTTCGGATATCGGCAAGAGGAACTCATCGGGGTTGATGCGGCAAAGGAATTGATTGCCCCGGAGTTCTGGGAAAAGGTCGCCCAAATAGTCCGGGCCGATTCCCACGAATCGTACGAAGCCATCGGTGTCAGGAAGGACGGGACCCGTTTTCCCGTGGAGATCGAAGGCAGAGGGGTGCAATACAAGGGAAAAGCAGTTCAGGTGGCCAGCGTCAGGGACATTACCGAACGCAAACAAACTGAACAACGCATGACCATGATACAGAAGATGGAGGCCATCGGCACGCTGGCCGGCGGCATAGCCCACGACTTCAACAACATCCTTTCCGCCATCATGGGCTATACGGAGATATGCCTCATGGAGGCCTCGCCCGTCGGGAAGATGTCTTCCCGGTTGGGCAACATCCTGCAGGCCAGCCACCGCGCGAGGGAACTGGTGGCCCAGATCCTGAGTTTCAGCCGCAACGAGACAGAAGAGGCCCGGCCGCTGCTTATCGGGTTGATTATCAAGGAGACTCTCAAACTGTTGCGTCCGTCGATTCCCACGACTATCGACATCGTTACCGACATCGATCCTGACGTCGGGCATGTCAACGCCGATGCCACCCAGATCCATCAAGTCCTGATGAACCTGTGTACCAACGCGGCACATGCCATGCGTACCGACGGGGGAACCCTGACCATCAGCCTGGCCGGCTTTTATATTCAACAGGGATTCCGGAGCAGCCTGGCAGAGGTGGCACCCGGGGCCTATGTCCGCCTGACGGTCTCAGATACCGGGCACGGCATGGATGCCAAAACCCTCGAGAGGGTATTCGAACCCTATTTTACGACCAAGGAGATCGGTGAAGGCACCGGCCTGGGGCTTTCTGTGGTCCACGGCATCGTCGGGCGTTTCAACGGCTGGATGGACGTGGCCAGCAAACCGGGCCGAGGAACCACCTTCTCCATCTTCTTCCCGGAAATCGATGCGGAAGCGGATTCCCCCCCTGGAACACGCCGGGTTTATCCCACCGGGACAGAAACCATCCTGCTGGTCGATGATGATGCCCATATTGTCGATATGACCAGCGAAATGCTGGGCAGCCTGGGATACCGGGTCATTCCGGCCGCCGGGGGGATGGAGGCCCTGCGTATGTTCGAGGAAGTCCCGGGCAGCTTCGAGCTGGTGGTATCGGACCAGACCATGCCCGGGATAACCGGAGAGAAGCTGACTGTGCGCCTGCGGGAAATCAGGTCGGATATCCCCGTGATCATCTGCACCGGCTACAGTGAAATCATGAATGCTCAAAAAGCCAGGGAATCGGGAATCGACGGCTTTCTCATGAAACCGGTCGAGATGGCCGAACTGGCCAAAATGGTGCGCCATGTCCTCGACAATGCCACGGCATCATCTTCAGGGTAGGGGTGCCACGGGATCGATGGGACCCGAAACATGGAAAGCCCAATGGCGCCCGACCCGGTCGACGCGGAATAACCGATGGCCGGATGCCGATCGGGTCGTCATCCAGGCAGTGATCAGTCCGGGCAGGGGCTTTCGGCCAGGCGTTCCCAGCGTTTCAACAATGCGTCGGGAGTGAGTTTTCCCAGGCCATTATGATCGAAAAAAGAGAAGATCTCCATGCCGTTTCCCTGGCGCCACAGCCGCTTGAGCACCGCTCCGGTGTCGCTGCGCAGGCACCAGCCATCGCCCGAGCGACGCCGGAAATAGCCCGCCAGCACCGCCTCGCCCATCCAGCCCAGCAGGTAGTCCGCACAGTAGAACTCGGGTACCAGGTCGAACAGGTGGCTTTCGGGCTGGTGGTAGAATCCAGTGACCCGGGCCATGGTGTCGGCATAGGGTCGGCCGTCGGACAGGTCGCCGCCGGCAAACATCTCATATTCGCTGATGAACTTGGCCGCGTACCGGCGAAAGACGGCAAGGTCCTTCAGGTCCTTGTAGTAGACGATTGTGGCAACGGTTTCCCCGGGCAGCCCCATCACCGACTCCAGAACCGGCGGCGAAAGAGCCATGCGCTGCAAAAGGAACGCGTAGACCTCGGAGAGGTTGAAAGCCGTGGCCAGCTCGCGCTCCACCGCCGGCAGGGAGGGATCGGTGCTCACGGCCGACAACCCGTGCCCCAGCTCGTGCCAGAGGGTTTCCACATCGATCCACCCACCTTCGGGCCGCATGAGAATGTGGATCTCCTGGGGAATCCTGACCATGACGGAGATGGCCTGGGCGCTTTTGCCTGCCGCCGGGCGGATGTCCAGGAAAAGGCCGGGGTGACGGGCCGGATCGAATCCCCAGCGGCTGAAAAAACTCAGGGTGCCTTCGGGGTTGGCCACCGGGCATAACCGGTCCCATTGGCCGAGGCTGAGCAGGTAGATGGCGTCGAACCGGGACAGGTCTTTCAGCGGGCGGTTGAAGCGCCGCTGGCTCCAGTCCTCCATGGCGGCAAAATAAAAATCGTCCGTATGCTCGACCAGCGCTTTCATCCCCCGGTACAACCCGGCGTAATCGAGCCCCTTTTTCCGGCCGCAATAGTCTATGTAGCCGTCAAATCCCAGCTCATCGGTCAGGGTTTCCAGCAGGATGTTCCAGTAGTTGACGGCAAAGGGCTTGAGCAGCTTGCAAAGCGGTCCGGTCTCCTGCTGCAGGCGCTGGCGCTTGAGCAGGGTGCTGGACTTCTGGCACCAGGGGATGACTTCGGTGAAATAGATCTTTTCGCCGTCGACATGGGCTGCCGCGCCGCGGCTCCAGGCCTGCATTTCCGTTTCGTGGGGCATCAGCTTGCGCTGGAGGTAGTGATCGATCAACCCATGCCGGATGCGCGCCCGGGCCGGATCATCCCGGGTGCCCGCCACCCCGGCAATGGTTTCCGGCGTCAGGACCGCTTCGAACCCCTCGTATACCTGCTCCGGCGAGCCGTCGGCGGAAAGGCCCTGCCACAGGGACAGCGCCCGCCTGGCCCAGCGGACGTTGAGCGTGTGAATGGCCGATGTCAGCCGGTGCAGTTCGTCTGTGGATCGCTTTGGGTTCATCAATTCTCCATCCAAGGGGCTTGTTGACAGGACGGGCATATGTTAAATCAGTTCCTTATCGAACATTATAGGACATGCCGCTTTTTCGGACAACGCGTATCTATTCCAGGGAGACGACCATGAACCAGCCGACACCCACCAGGGATGACGCCCTGACCCTGCTCAAAACCTACAACCAAAGCGAAAGCCTCATCAAGCATGCCCTTGCCGTGGAGGGCGTTATGCGCTTCATGGCCAGGAAATATGGTGAGGACGAGGAGGTCTGGGGCGTCGTGGGCCTGATCCACGACCTGGATTACGAGCAGTTCCCCGACCAGCATTGCAAGAAGACCGAAGCCATTCTCAGGGAAAACAACTGGCCCGAGGAGCTGATCCGCGCCGTGGTTAGCCACGGCTGGGGTATATGCAGCGATGTGGAGCCGACGACCGACATGGAAAAAGTCCTTTTTGCCATCGATGAACTGACCGGCCTGGTGGCGACCTCAGCATTGGTACGACCCACCAAGAGTGTCATGGACATGAAGGCCAAGTCGGTAAAAAAGAAGTGGAAGGATAAACGCTTTGCCGCCGGTGTGGACCGGTCTATCATTCAAAAGGGGGCCGACATGCTGGGCGTGGAGCTGGGCGACCTGATCACCGACACCATCATGGGCATGCGCGAGGTTTCCGATGCCATCGGCCTGAAGGGAGACGCCTAACATGGAATGCAACCAGGACCGCAACCGTGAACGCTGCAACTGCTCATACGAGCCCTGTCCGCGAAAGGGGGCCTGCTGCGAGTGCCTTAAATACCACGTCAGCATGCGCCAGCTGCCGGCCTGCGTCTTCCCCGACGATGCCGAACGCACCTTCGATCGCAGCTATGAGCATTTTGCTATGCTGGTCAAAGAAAACCGGGTGTAACCACAGCGGCCTTTAACATCGAACGCCGAATCGGGCATGCTGGCGTTTTTCCGTCCTTTCGAACGAATGTTACCATTTTTCGTTTTACCTGTTAATCCACTGCACGCCTGATCACAAATGGTAGATTTTGGTTCAGGCCAAGGCCGCAGCGATGTTGAACCCACAGGCGTAGCAGCGCTACGTCGAGGAGTTCAACGGAGTGAGAACGCCGGCCTGGGCCGAAAGATGCCGTTTGTTGAAAGACACTAGCAGCATCCGCCTTCACCGCCGCAGCTGGCATTCTCCTTGCCGTGAATCCAACCGGAGATGATGTAGGCCGCACAGCCCACCCCCGGCGTGACCCGGATGGCGGCCGTGGGGCAGTTGAGCGCACAGGCGCCGCACTCCATGCATCCGTCCTTGTCCACCAGCCGCACCTTTTTTCCGTTCATGGCGAACACCCCGTGGGGGCAGACGATCTCGCAGGATCCGCAGCCCACACAGAGGTCCGCTTCGTATTCAAGGGTGGTCACTCCGGGCAGGTATCTGAATTTTTCCATGGTTTTCTCCTTGGTAAACCACAATAACGCCGAGACGTCACTTTATACTCGACAGAACGGGAACGCGAACGCCGGCATGGGCGAAAGATGCCGTTCGTGGACCGTCACTATCCTCCCATGAATCCGGCACCGACCCAGATAATCACAGCAGCCAGGGCGCCGGCCGCCTGGGCCGGGATGGCCCGGCGCATCTCCTTTTCCACGCCGGTGGGCGAGGTAAAGGGCGTCGATCCGGTAAAATTCATGGCCAGATACGAGCTGATGGCCATAATGAAAAGCGTCAGGGCCACCATTTCGGACAAGGCCAGCCGGCCGGAAAAGGTGGCCGACAGCAGGGCACCGGCGGCGGCGCCGATCACGGCTCCTTTGATGGCAAAAGCTCGGCCGGGCAGCCAGGAAAGCAGGATCGGCACCAGGATGGTGCCGGTTATCACTGCCAGCAGATACGCCAGCACGGCGGACAGGCCCCTCGACACGGCGGCAGAGACTGAAAAAAAACCCTGGCCCAACCCGGACAGCAGAAACAGCGCCGGTATCACGTAGAGGGAGGGCTTGCCCATGTGATTGAGTTCCACCGGGATCAATTCCACCCGCTCCCGAAGCGTGAAGGTGACTTTGCGCATGATCGGGGTGGCCTGCATGCCCCCGTCCAGAAATGCCTTGATGTGCCTGGCGTGCACCGGCCCCCAGACCACCTCGAACCCGCACAGGCGCTTCACCTGGCGGGCGGATATGCCGGTGGCTGAAAGCTGGGGCAGAATCAGGCGCCGGTGGCTGACGACTTTTTCCAGGGCCACGGATTTGACCCGTTCGGCCACCTCACCGGTCGAAAAGGTCCCCTTGCCGGCTGCGCACCAGACGTTGATGCTTTTCGTGTCCAGCACCAGAATCCAGGCATCGATGCCGGTGAGCGAACTGCGCAGGCTGTCAAAGGTGAGCTTGTAGTTGGCCGTCACCATCACCGGCGACCCGTCGTCGGGCGAACCGACGCCGTAGAGGCCGGGAGCGACACGGTAGCTGTCCCGGCCGATGCCCAGCCGGGCGAGAACGGTTCCAATGCGATCATCACGGTCCAACCAGCTGAGCACCCGCGGGACCTCGCCCGCCGGTGTCTGCATAAAATCCGCTACGAACCCCCACAGTCGATAGCCGGGTTTTTCATAGGGGCTGCCCGGTTCCGGCGCCTGGCTGTCGCAGCAGGGTTCCGCATCCTGGCCAAACATCGGAAAATCGGATTTCAGGCCTGTGGAAGGCGTCTCCCGGCAGCTGCATTTCGATGGGGTGACAGGATCTTTTTCTTCCGGGCAACATGATGTCATCGTTAACCTCGCGCGGCAAAATGCCGATTGTCCGCAGGCGGTCAGATCGAACCGGCGGTTTTCTTGAAGCGGTCCAGCATCTCCCTGTCCAGGCAGTAGCAGGTGCACGGCCCCTCGACCTCCCCCCTGACGAGTCCGGCGGCCTTGAGCACTTTCAAATGCTG
>NZ_JBUOIV010000074.1:0-20070 GCF_055467485.1 Desulfosarcina sp.
TTTCGCTTTCCCCCCGCATGAGCCAGTCCAGATTGTTGATTTCAAGGGGCGGAGGTATCAGTTGAGCGCTGAGCTTGGGCAGGCCGAATATGGCATTGTATATGCTGGTGAACTGACAGCCTTCGTTGGAGGCCTCTTTTTTCTGCATCCATGCATCTACCTTGGCAACGAGGTTGCGCATGGTTTTTGCGCCCAATCGGTTGACGCCGGCCACCAGTGTCAGATTGGTACTCAGGGCGCCCTTCTCGTCGGTCACCATGGGCACCAGGTTCTCCTTGCCGGGTCCCAGGACAATGTCACGCTGGTTCTCGTGCGCCCGGTAGAGCCGGCATAGAATATGAAGGCTGCGACGCAACCGATCCAGAGATTCGGGATCTCCTTTGGGCAGCCTCAGGTGCAGGTTATTGATGCCACGGTCGGAGAAAATGGCGAAAGCATCCAGCAATTGGCCCATCAGGTGAGAGAGCAGGGACCCGTGGCGCTTGATCATCGTTGGAACGAAATCCAGGTCGACCACCATGTTTCCGAAAAGGATTTCATAGTCCAACCGCTCGGGGATATCCGAATCCGCAGTCAGGCCGCGATAGCGCACCAGGATCCGGCCGGCCTGCTGGGGCAGTTGCGACAGCTTGGCCAGGGTCTCCGTCAGTTGATCGAAGGTCTGGCGCTCTTCGGCCTGCCGGGCATCCAGATCCATGCGTTGAAAATAGCAGGCGATGTGATGCACGATTTCGCAGAGTAAAATCCGCCATACGTCCTGCTGCTTCTGCTCCTCGGCCAGGCTCTCAGCCATCAACTCCGAAGCCGATCGTCCCTTTTTGTGTTCTTCGAGTCCCTCGAGTTGGGAAAAAAGCTGCTGCGCGGCATCATCCAGATGTATTTCTTTTTCATCCATGGCCCTGACCTGTATCGCGTGAAAAGGCTAATTGGCGCCCTTGGTGCGTTCATGCCGGTGCGTGAAGTCATCTGACGCTCCGCCGAAACCCCAGAGGCGGGTCAACCCTATGATTCCAGAAGGTATTTGCTAAATATCACAAATTTCTCAAAACGGAAATCGAAAACCGGACAAGGCCCGGCTTGAAATACCCGCACCGCTTTGGTAGTTAAGTTTCAGACAGGCAACCGGAACCGTGAAGGATCTTTATTTTTATGACAATGATCAAGTCCAAAGCCCTTGAAGCCAACCTGGCCAGCACCCATGTGGATGTTACCATCGACCCCCGCTACGAATGCATTCAGGCGGTCATGTCCCGCTACTTCGGGTTGATGGAAGGGGTGAATACCTTCCTCCGGGAGTTGAGCCATCCCTACCGCAACTGGCAGTTTATCGTGGGTGAGGCCCGGGGGTATGCACTGGATTATTTCCACCTGTTTCAGTCCCATCCCCGGGGGGTGGAAGCGGCGGGGGCCATGGTCGGGATATTCAGCGAGGTCATCGAGGCCAACGTGGACGATGACGTTCGCACGGATGCGGTGGACAACCTGCTGCTCTACCTGCAGCAGATTATCGGCGACTCGAATGACCGGCTTCCCGATTTTCTGCCGGTACTCAACTCGGCCTTCAACTGGATCCACGACTGCCCCGACGACCGGTTTTTTCTATTTGTTAAAAGTTTTTACCCGATCAAGCGCATTATTCGGCTGCTTGGTGATCGAGGCAACGGCTCGATCACCGATCATGCGGTGCTCAATCGCCTGTTGATCCGCACCTTCAAGTTCACCTACGATTTCTGGTGCGAGGTCAAGGACCCGTGGGACTGTTTTCAGGCGGCTGCAGGCCAGATCCGCGATCCGGAGCCTGTGCGCGCCTGTTTTTCGGAAATTTCCCATGACGTGCTGCACGCCTTGAGGGACCACCTGAACCGGATCGAGAGCCTGCCGGAGAGCGATGCCTTGTCTGTATTCGACCAACTCCTCACCTTGACGGATTTCAGCGCCATCGTCGAGCGATACCGCAAGATGCCCCAGATGCTGCTTCAGGTTGGTGACGACGGCGGGCAGGGCAGGCAGTGGAAGGTTATTTTTCTTTTTCATATCATGAGCATTTCCGGCCTGAACCTGATCCACGAAGAGGCATTGCGTGACATCAACCGCACGGTGGGCTGGCTGATCGAAAATGAGAGCTCCCGGCATATCGGCGATCTGATCGAAAAAACCCTGTATATCCTGAAAACCCGGACGGAGCAGTTTCCGGCCACCTCCCTTACCTGTGTGCTCAACATGGGGCAGGGGGTTTACAAGACCGACGAGATCGACCTGGTGAACTTTTTCATCGACCGGGTGGTCGATCTGGGCTTTCAAACCCCCATGCTGGGCGGGGTGGGCAACGACTGGCAGATCCAGGTCAATTCGGCTCATTTGCAGAACATCCGGACATGGCTGGAGCTGATCGAATGCAAACCCAAATGGTCCTCACGCCTGCTCTCCAGCCTGATCATCAAACTCTCGCTGTCCGGGATATTCATCAAAGACACGGACCTGTTCCCCAGGGACATCACCCGTTTTCTCAACAGTGAAATCGGGCCGGTCTATAATCTTGCCAAGCAGCTGACCCGCCTCTTTCCGGCCTTTTTCAACGATATCGGCGCAGAGGGCGCCCTGCGGGACATTTCCACACGCTTGGATGAAGTCACCCACCGGCGGGACATCCTGATCCATTTTTTGCGAAAGCAAAGCCATGTGGAGAGTTCCAACCGCATCATCCGCTTCATGGAAGCCGTTCTGCACTTCTGGAAGACGCGCGACAAGTCCCCGCTTCAACCCTTCGTCCCCCCCAACATCTTTGCGCAGATCGATGCCCGTGGCGAATACGTCGACGGGGTCAACGCCTTGTTCACGCACCTGGGCGACCAGGGCCTGGCGCTTCCCGAAGAACTGCTCGTGGAGGAAAACGAGCGTATCCGGACCTTGCTGGCGGAAGCCCCCGGCGCCAGTGCTGTCGACGCCGAGCGGGTGGCTCTCATCGCCGCATTTTACAAGCTGCTCTACCATAAATACCAGCTGGACTTTAAATCCCTGCGCCACCACATGGAGCAGTTGGACAGGGAGTCTTTCCCGGACCTGAACATGCTGCGTGCGGCCCTGGGCGAGCCCGACCTGAAGCGACGGCTGTTCATGCTGATGGACTATCTGGAGCGTCTCAAGGCGGTTATCCTCTCCGAGGAAACTTATGAAATCCGGGCCGACATCTACAAAAAACGTCACATCACCATCGACATCCCCTCCATGTACGGCAGCTACCACGAGCGCAAGTTCGATGCGCTGGGTCTCACCTTTCGGGTCGAGTCACTGGTCAACGTGCTGTTTGAAGAGCTGGTCGACCAGATCAATCTCGGCCTGATCACCCGGGCGACGTTTCACGACATCTACGAGCGGCTTACCCTGTTCGACAAGGCCCTTCGCCTGGACGGCATCTACTCGGTGGAACTCGAACGCCAGCTGGACCTGCTGGCCCACGCTCTGGAGGTGAGGGGATTCACCTTTACCCAGTACCTGGATATTTTCAAGGGATTCGCCGTAGCCGTCAAAAATATCATCAACGACTACTTCAACAACATTCACGGGCAGAACCTGACACGAATTCTTTCCCATATGCCCACTGACCGCATCCTGGAAAAGTACCTTCCCCGGGAGAACGCCGTGGATGCGGACAAGCTCAAACACCGGGTCTCCGAGATTTTTTTCCGTGACCGTATCGCCACCTCCTTGGGCCTGCAGCAATTGGATCTGTTTTTGACCCGGATTCTCAACACCCTGTTCCACCAGTCCAACATGCTTCCCAAGAACAAACTCCATTTGCTGCTCAACTATGACCCCCAGCGGATCATCACCGGCCTGGAGGAGGTCAACAACAGCGCCGTCGGCATCATCTACATGGGCAACAAGGGGCTTAACCTGCTCAAACTGAAAAACCTGGGACTGCCGGTGCCCCCCGGGTTCATCGTCACCACCGAGGCTTTTCGCTGCCGGGAACTGATCGATGGTTTCGCTCCGGTGAAAAAGAATTTCCACCAGCAGGTTCGTCAGCACATCACCCAGATCCAAAAAATCAGCGGGAAACGGTTCGGCAACCCGGCCAACCCCCTGCTCTTTTCGGTGCGCAGCGGCGCGTCCATTTCTCAACCCGGTATGATGGAAACGTTCCTGGACGTAGGGATCAACGAGGAGATTGCCGAGGGCCTGGCCCATAAGATGGCCAACCCCTGGTTCGCCTGGGACAACTACCGCCGGTTCCTGCAATGCTACGGCATGGCCTTCGGGCTGGCGCGCGACGATTTTGACGCCATCATTGCCGAATTCAAGTCCCGCCTGGGCATCCCGCTGAAAAAAGGCTTCACCGGCGAGCAGATGAAAGTGGTGGCCCTGGCCTACAAATCCCGGATCCAGGACGAGGGCATCGAGGTCCTCGAGGACCCCCTGGACCAGCTCTTCATGACCATCAACGCGGTGTTCGCTTCCTGGGAATCCCCCCGCGCACAGACCTACCGCAAAATCATGGGAATCTCAGACGATTGGGGTACCGCCGTCACGGTGCAAGAGATGGTCTTCGGCAACATCTCACCCCAGGCGGGCTCGGGCGTTTTTTTCACCCACAACCCCCGCTGGTCCGGGGACACCTTGAGTCCGTGGGGCGATTTCACCCTTGAAAACCAGGGCGAGGACGTGGTGGCCGGCCTGGTGAGGACCCTTCCCATCTCGGTCAAGCAGCAGGAAATCGAGATGCGGGACACGGACATCACCCTGGAAACCCACTACCCGGCCATTTATGCGGCCATCCGCAAATGGGCGGCCCAACTCATCTATAAAAAAGGCTGGAGCCCCCAGGAGATGGAATTCACCTTCGAAGGCGCTTCAGCCGACGACATCTACCTGCTCCAGACCCGGGACATGGCCATCCGGGAGCGCAAAACCGTGCTCGCCTTCGACGTGGAGGCAAACCCGATGGACCGCTACCTGGGTCACGGCATCGGCGTTGCCGGCGGGGCCATGAGCGGCCGGGCCGTCTTTACCCTGGCGGAAATCGACCGCTGGCGGGAGGCCGAACCGGACACGGCCCTGATCCTGATTCGCGGAGATACGGTTCCCGACGACATCAAGGAGATTTATGCCAGTGACGGCGTACTCACCGCCAGGGGCGGGTTGACCAGCCATGCATCGGTGGTGGCTCACCGGCTGGGCAAGACCTGTGTGGTGGGTTGCGGTACCCTGGTGTGCAACGAAAAGAAAAAAACCGCCGAATTCAACCAGGTGGTCATCCGTTCGGGCGACCATATAAGCATTGACGGTCGGGAGGGATCGGTTTATCAAGGAAGCATGAAGATCAGGGAGGCCTGATCAGGAGAAAATGCCATGAACGAGGGACAGATGAAAATCGGTATCAACGGCCTCGGCCGCATCGGCAAGCTGACCGTGTGGCATCATGTGGGGCGGCGATACTTCAACGAAATCGTGGTCAATATCGGCCGGCAGGCCGGCACGGGCTTGGCGGACATCGCCCACTACCTGGAACGGGACTCCACCTATGGTGCCCTGCATACCTTCCTGCATGGGCACCAGGCCAAACCGGTGATCACCGATGTCGACGACAGCGCCGGGACGATGGTCGTGGACGGCATTACCCTGCGGCTGCTGAGAACCGCACGAACCCCCCAGGCCATTGACTGGAAGGCCCATGGTGTGCGTCTGGTGGTGGACACCACCGGCCAGTTCCTGGACCCGACCCTGCCGGCCGACCACCCCCAGGGGTCGGTCAGGGGGCACCTGGAAGCCGGCGCCGAGAAGGTGGTGGTTTCGGCACCCTTCAAAATCAAGGAAGAAGGCGTCGCCATGCCCGGCGATGCGGTCACGACGGTGATGGGAATCAACGCCAACGACTACGACCCCCGGCGCCACCGGATCATTTCCAACGCCTCGTGCACCACCACCTGTCTGGCCCATATGATGAAACCGCTGATCAACGCCTTCGGGGCCAAGCGGATCCTGTCGGCCTCCATGGCCACGATCCATGCCGCCACCGGCTCCCAGCAGGTTCTGGACCGCCTGCCCAAGGCCGGCAAGACCGATCTGAGAAAAAACCGGTCGATTATCAACAACATCATCCTCACCTCCACCGGCGCGGCCAAGGCCCTGAGGCTGGTAATACCCGAAATGGAGCACATCGGGTTCATCGCTGAATCGGTGCGGGTGCCCGTCAGTTCGGGGTCTCTGATCATCCTGGTGCTCAGTATTCAGGAGAGCCCGTCCGAAGAACCGGTTCGCCGCGGGGTGCTCAACAGGGTCTACGAACAGGCCGCGCAGCTGGACCCCAACGGTTATCTGAAATACACGGAAACGCAGAATGTCTCCGGGGATATTCTGGGCTCGCCCCAGGCAGCGGCGGTGATCGAGGGCGATGAAACCCACACCCGCACGGCAGACCTAAGTTTGGACCTGGCCAGCATCCCCGGCTTTTCACCCTCCGTGCTGGACAGCCTCACGGAAACGGTGGTTCGCGCACCGGTCACCCAGGCGGTTATCTACGGCTGGTACGACAATGAGATGGGCAGCTACGTGAACATGCTCGGCGACCGGACGGTGACCATTGCCGAAAACATGTAACCCTGGCACGGCTGGCGGTCATCCCCGGCTGCCGTGTTTGACGCCTGCACCATAACGGGACGGTGACCATATTCCCACGCGAAGCGCAAACGCGTCTCGACGGCAAACGCTTTCCGGCGATCTTAGAACTTGACGATATTGCAAACGGAGCTATATATTGTCAAACACACGAAACATGAAATGAATCCGCAGAATCGAAAAGCCCCTGAAAGGGCAATGTGATGACTGAAAAACCAGAAGCGACAGGCGACGACTGCATCTGCACGGATATTCCCAAGGCATTGTACGACCGCGTCGAAGACTTTTGCAAATCCAGAGGCATCGCCCCGAGTGAATTCATTTTCGACGCGATCAGCGAAAAATTGTTTTCCATTCACCGGGAGCGGCGGAGAAAGCCACGACTTTAGCGGAATTGGCATTCATCCTGGCAGGTGCCGTCGTTTTTAAACAGACGCGCAGCGCCTGTTCGACGCGTTCTGCATTCCGATACGCCCGGTCCTCCAGCCTGTAAAACCCAGCCGACAAAAGCCAGCCGTGGCCATGACGCCAATCGATCGGTGTCGCCTGCGTCATCGACCCTCCGTCCCCTGAAGGGCTTGTTAATAAAAAAGAGTAAGGAGGCCAAGGACGCATGACGCCGCAAACCCATATACGGGATCATCGACCCGCCTCGAAGCGGCGGCAGCCGGCACTGGCCGCCTGCCTGGCGCTCATTCTTGCATTGTGCGGCTGCACCCGTCTGCAGCTGAGCCAATTCCAGCGGCACGCGGCGCGTGGCGACCATGCATGGATCGCCGCACAGACAGTCGCGTGCCGGGAGCCGTCCGACGGGTGCAGCCGGCTCCATCTGGCCAAGGGCGACGCCTGCCTTCGGCTGGCCAGAATGAGCAGGGAACCCGCCGTCAATTTCGCCTGTGCCGCCGATGAACTGGAAACAGGGCTTGACTTAAAACCCTCCTGGAACACAGCCGGCGTTGAGCTGATATACCGGGAGAACCTTTGCGGATCCCTGGAAAGCCTGCACGGCTATCAATCCGGCAAGCCCGCCGAACAGACTGTAGGCCGGTTGTCGGACGCGGCCAAAGCGCTGTATCAGCTGGCCCCGGAAAGTCTTCCGGCGGTCTATTACCTGGCCCGCGCCCGTCTGATGGAAATCGAGCGCATGCTGCCCAATATCAATGCCGCCACCCGTGTGCCCGTGTGCCTCCGGCTCAAGCGCACCGTCAACCGTGTGCTGGCCAACATGGAAAACGCCAAGGGAGGAGCGGTGTCGGACTGGGACCGCTTTGCAGGCGATTACCAGCGGCTGGCCTTTGAATTGGGTGTGGCCATGCAGGCTGCCGAATGTCGATAGTCCGGCAGGAAGCCCAATGGTAAACCATCAGGGAAATAAGGGATGCAGCGCCACCGCCCTTTTGGCGGAAAGGACAGGGTGCGGGGTATGTTCTATCGGTGATCCCCCGTTTTTAACCCGGACAACAGCCGACGGGCCGATTGGTCCAGCATCAGGGTGTCCATCCCCACGGCGTTCAGCGTATAACCCTGCTCGATAAAGGGCGCCACGGCGGCAGCATCCACACCGAAAATCCCCAACGCCATGCGGCGTTCCAGGCAGGCCCGCCGGACCGTTTCGATGAGATGCCGGACATCGGCATCATGGATATTTCCCGGCTTTCCCATGCTCGCGGAAAGGTCGTAAGGGCCGATGAACACCCCGTCGATGCCGGATACATCGAGGATCGCTGCGATATTGGCAACCGCGTCGACATGCTCCACCTGGACGATCACCGCCGTGTCCGCGTTTGCCCGGACCACATAGTCGGCGAAGGACGCGCCATATCCCTGGGCCCGGGCGATCCCCACGCTTCTTTTGCCCAATGGCGGATATTTGGCCCACGCCACCACCCGGGCCGCCGTGTCGGCATCGTTTACCAGCGGCGCGATAATGCCGTCCGCACCCGCGTCCAGGGCCTGTTTGATGGCCACGTCCTGGTTCGCCGCCACACGAACCACGCAAGGGCACCGGGGCTGGGCCGCCTGCAGCAGCAATTGAATGTCGCCCACGGAAAGGCAGCCATGTTCACCATCGATGAAGAGCCAGTCGAATCCGGCTCGGGAAAGCAGTTCGGCAATCGCCGGGCAGGGCAGGGTGACAACCGTCCCCGTGAGAAGATCTCCCTTTAGCAGCCGTTTTCGAAAATCGGGGTTCATGTCTAGCGTTTCCTTTCCATCCGTGTCTACAACCGTCCCAGCAGATCGGTCCACTTCACCAGGATCTGCCCGACGCCCTGATCCACGTATACCGCAAACTGGGCGATGCACGAATAGGCCAGGGCGAACTGGGCCAGGGCAAAGCCGGCGATGGTGAACTGGCCCAGGCTGATCACGCCGATGCCGAATTGGGAGATATTGATGATACCGGCACCGAACTGGCCCACGGCAATCACCCCTTTGGCCACCACCGGCATGCGGTTTGGCCGGTATTTGAAAGAAATGTGCAGCAGGGGAAGCCCGAGAAAAGTGGATCGGCTCTTGTACTCGAAGCCGTATCCGTCCCAGCGGGCACGGGCCGGATACGGCGCCCCGCAGCCCGGACAGGCGACGGCCTGCTCGCTCACCTGGTGTTGGCATTCTCTGCACGGCTTCATAGATCATGTCTCCTGGACGTATCGCCATGCCGGTTGGCGATGGGTTAAGTGATCATCAAATGCTGGTGGATTTCAGCCCTGCCGGCCGAATAAAGGCTGTCCAGGAAGGCCACGTAAAAGCTGCCCGGCCGCTCGCTGACAGCCATGGCCAACTCCCCGCACAACCCGTAGAACCCGAAGGCGGCGGCGGTAGCGGCCAGCAGGTCATCCCGGGCCACGGCACAAAAAGCGCCGGCAACCGCCGACAGCCCGCATCCTAAACCGGTCACCCGTGTCATCAGGGGCACGCCGTTGGCCACCCGAACCACCCGGCCGCCGTCGGTGACCAGATCTTTCTCCCCGGAAATGGCCACGATGCAACCGTGTTGCCGGGCGATGGCACCGGCGGCTTCGGCGATCTCGTCGGACAGGGACAAGGATGAATCCACGCCTTTGGTCTTCACGTCGTCGACGGCCAGGGCAAGCACCTCGGATGCATTGCCCCGGATCACCGAAATGTTGGCTTCGTTTAGGATGTGCCTGACGGTGCGGGTGCGGTAACCGGTGGCCCCAGCGCCGACCGGATCCAGGATCACCGGGATGCCCCGTTGGTTGGCCGCCCTGGCCGCCAGTACCATGGCCTCGATCCATTTTTCCGCCAGGGTGCCGATGTTGAGAACCAGGGCGCCTGCCATGGCGGCCATGTCCGCCACCTCCCTGCGGCTGTGGGCCATCACCGGTGACGCCCCGATGGCCAGCAGCATGTTGGCCGTCGGGTTCATCACCACGAAGTTGGTGATATTGTGCACCAACGGGGCGCTGGTTCTGATTTTATCGAGAAACTCGGCAGTCGTGGTCTTCATGTCCATCGCGGGTATCCTTTCCTCAGTCGGTGCCAGCCATCCATCGCCGGATATGGCGGACAATGGGTCCGGCATGCCGGACCCAGCGGAAGTGGTGTCTTCCCGCGTCCGGCATTTCCCGCCCATCCAGGTGCAGGTGCCGCACACGGGCGCTGATCAACTTGTCGCACAGGTAGCGAACCGCGCGGGGCGGGGCGAATTGGTCCCCCTCCAGGGAGATGGCCATTACGGGGGTCTGCATCCTGGTCAGCGCCGACTCCAGGTTCACGGGGCTGTTGGCCGGCTCATAACGGCCCGTACGGGCATTGTGCGCCCAGTCCCGCATCACGGTTCTCGCCTCCCGGCCCCCGAACCCCAGCGTCCTTCCCGGGAAGTGCCCGATCACATCGGCAATGCCCCGGGCCAGCTGGGTGGCGAGGAGCAGTCCCAGGCTTTTGGGAAAAGGCCAGCCCCTGTAGTAGACCGAGCAGGTGGCCACCAGAATGAGCCCACGCACCGATTCGGGGTAAAGGCTTGCATACAGGGTGCCCAACTGGCCGCCGAGGCTGTGCCCCAACAGGTAAACCGGGCATCCGGGAAGCCGCCTGGCCGTTGCCGCCACCAGCCCCGGCAGATCGCAGGTGACCATCTCGTGGAAACCGAAATCCACGGATCGGGACGCCCGCAACGTGCTTCCGGCGTGTCCCCGCAAATCGGCGGCGACGGCATGAAGCCCCTGCCGAACCAAGGTGCCGGCCAGCGGTTCGTACCAGGATGCCGGAACACCCATGGCCGGCAGGATGATGCACACCGGACAGACCTTCCCATTGACGGGGTATACGGTCATCGTCAACCGGCTCCCATCGGCCATGGCAATGGGCAGCACCTCTTTTCCCGATGGTGCCGACAGGCTATCGATGGTCATGATTTCGGTAATTTTCTCATCATGGCGCCGAATTTGCGGGTCAGTACGCCCATGAAAGGCCCCTTTATCGGGAAGCATGGACGAGCTCTGTTTTTCAGATCGTGCCCGTTCTGTAGACTCATGCCTTGGGTGGCTGGGCCTTCTCGAGCTGAGCCGCCACAAAATCCCAGTTGGCCAGGTTGTCCAGCACGGATTGGACAAAATCCACCCGCCGGTTCTGGTAGTCCAGGTAATAGGCATGCTCCCATACGTCCACGGTGAACAGCGGGATCAGGCCATGGGCGAGGGGCGTGTCCGCATTGGCGCTGGTGACCACCGCCAGCTTTCCCTCGTCCAGGACCAGCCATACCCAGCCGCTGCCGAACTGGTCCTTGGCGGCGGTGGTGAAGAGTGCCTTGAACTCGACGAAACTGCCGAAGGTTGCATCGATCATCTCTGCCAGCAGGCCCTCCGGGGCGCCTCCGCCATCCGGTTTCAGGCATTTGAAGAAAAAGGCGTGGTTCCATGCCTGGGCGGCGTTGTTAAAGACAGCCGCTTTGGACGCCTCCCCGGCGGTCTTCGCGATCACCGCTTCGGCTGTCTTGCCGTCAAAACGCATCCCTTTGGTCAACGCATTGGCCTTTTCCACATAACCGGCGTAGTGTTTGTCGTAATGAAACCCCATGGTGTCCGCACTGATGGTGGGAGCCAGTGCATCCTGGCTGTAAGGCAGCGGCTCAATGACAAAAATGGCCGAACCGCCACCGCCGCTGCACTGTGCCAGAAACAGGGCGGCAAAGGCGCAAACCACCAGCACCGCCGAACGGTCAAGAATGCGTTTATTGAAAACGGGAAGGGTTGCCATGGCGTTTCTCCTTTTGGGTTGTCTGCACGGACGGTTGTTAAAAACGCAAGCGTTGGGGAACGCGCTTGCCAGCGTGGCTCAGGGTTGCGTTTCCTGAAACCGGATAAATAGCGCCAGCCCCGCACCGGTGACCACAATTCCCACCATTCCCAGGGCATTGGGCAAGGCGGCACCGACGATCAGAACTTCACCGGCCAGGGCGAAGATTACCTCGCTGGACTGGGTGGCGTCCACGGCGGCCAGTTGGCTGCCGGTTTTCGATTCGTTCCTGGCAAAGAGGAACAGGCTCGTGGCCATCACACCGGAGAACAGGGCCACCAGGGCCGTGTTCACGATCTGCCCGCCGACCGGCGGCGGCGGGTCGGCCACGGCGATCACCAGGCACCAGAAGGGAACGCTGCCCAGGGACATGAGCAGCACCTTGGCAAAGGGGTGCTCCAGTATCGGATCGCTTATATCGGGCAGGCGGCCGTGGCCGGCCCTGGCTTCCCACACCAGCTGGTTGCCGATGGGATAGCAGAAGGCGGCGATCAATACGGGCAGGGCGCCCTTGATCAGCTCCGCCGGATCGACCGCTCCTGCCTGGCTGACGTTGACCAGGAACACGCCGGCAAAGACGATGGTTGAAAAGAGCCAGATCCGCCGGGGAAAGCGCCGCCCGAAGGCTGAAAGCACCACCAGCGTGGCAATAATGGTAAACTGCCAGGTGGTGGCGACGATCCAACCGGGCGCATAATCGGCGCTGAAACAGATCAGGGCATAAAAAGCACCGAAGCCGATACTGCCCGCCGCTACCCAGAAAGCCAGGTTGCTGAAAAACAGGCCCAGGGTGCGGGCCAATGCCGTCGCTCCACGAAACACCAGCAGCCAGACCGTCAGCAGAATAATCATATGGGCAAAGCGCAGGCTGGCGCTCCACACCCAGTGCCCGCCGCTCAGGCTCATGATCCGGTTCAGAACGAAGGTGGAACTGAAGAACAACCCGGATAGCAGGCCGATCAGAATGAGTCTTGCCATCGGCTAATACCTGAATCTCACTTTCCACCTCGAATGCTCTCATAAAGGGCGATGCCCGCTGCGGTGGAAAGGTTCAGCGATCGTATATCACCGGTGGTGGGAATCCGGTAGCACGCCCGCGGGTAGCGGGAGAGAATCGTTTCCGGTAGCCCGCCGGTTTCGGATCCGAATACCAGAAACATCCGCCGGCAAGCCGGCATCTCCCAGAACACCCGGGCCCCACCCTTGGAAAACAGCGCCATTTCGTCTTCCCCGGGGGTGAACGCCGTTCGGAACGCATCGAAACTGTCCCAGATGCCCGGAGAAACCCGGTCCCAGTAATCTAAACCGGCCCGCTTGACCTGCCGGCTGTCAAGGGAAAATCCCAGTGGGCGTATCAGGTGCAGCCTGGCCCCGGCCCCCAGGCAGGTGCGGCCGATGTTGCCGGTGTTCCAGTGGATTTGCGGTTCCACCAGCACCACGTGGCGCTCCAGACCGGCAGGTTCACAGAGGGCCGCATTGCCACTATCGTCACCGTTTGATGAACCCGCCATTTGAGTCAGCCTTAAAACAAGATTTGGGTCCGAAAACCGTTATGGGCGGATTCGTGAAACGCCTGAGATCAATGCCTGCAAAGCCCGAGGAGTGAGGTGTACGGCGGGTACGCCGCAGCGACAAGGGATGAAGCGCAACGCAGATATCGGGCGTTTCACGAATCCGCCGCTATCTGATGTAGCCCCACTCCTTCAGCCGTTGATACGCGTACTGGGCCTGCTTTCCCTGCTGGACCTGCTTCAGATAGTCATTGTAGGCTCGGGCGGCCTGTTCTATTTTTTCTCCACCTTCAAGGGAGAGCCCTTTAAAGAAAACCGTATTGGGATTTCCCGGAAGACGCCGTTCGTAGATGCTGAAGTCCTCGTAGGCGGCGTCGTACTTCTTGTTGCGAATTTTGGTAATACCGCTGATGTGGTAGGCCTGGGCTTCGTCGGGATAGACCTGCTTGGCACGGTCCGCATAGCGCTCCGCCTCGCTGTCCTTTTTCTGAACCAGCTGGCACTTGGCCATGAGCAAGAGCCCCGTATAGTCATTGGGGGCTTCGTCCAGGGCCTGTTTGAACAGCCCTTCCGCCTCGCTGAACTGCTCTTTGCCCATGGCCTCCTCGCCGTTCTGCATCTTCTTGATGGCACCTTTGATTTTTCGCAGCCCTGCGGTGTTGTCCAGGTATCGCTCCCGATACAGCGGTTGGCCGCTGTACTGCCGGTAATTGTTGGTGGCCTGATCGACCGATGTCTGGTAGCGTTCAGAGGACATGGGGTGGGTGGCAAAGAGAAGATCGGTGATGCCGGCCTTGTGCCGGCTCATGTTGTTGAGCATCTCCATGAGGCCCACCATGCCCTGGGGGCCGTATCCGGATCGGGTCATGTATACCATACCCAGGTCGTCCGCCTGGCGCTCATTGTCACGGCTGTACGTGGCCAGCAATGCGCCGGACCCCAGCTGTCCCAGTTGACCGGCAAGGCTGCCGGCCCCGGAACCGACCGCCACGCTGGTCAGGATGGTCAGCCCGCCGACGGCCATGTTGGCCAGCTGGGCCTTGGACATGATCTCGGCGGTATGCCGTGCATTGACATGCCCCAGTTCGTGCCCCAACAAGGCGGCCAGCTCGGCTTCATTGTCCAGTTCCAGCAGGATCCCGCGGGTGCAGGCGATGCTGCCGCCGGGAAAGGCATAGGCATTCACATAGTTGGCATTGACACAGTGGAAATTATAGGGCATCTGCCCGCGATGGGTGTTGGCGGTCAACCGGTTGCCGGTGGCCTCGACGTAGGTTTGCAGGGCCTTGTCCTGGGTGTTGCCGTAGTCGGCGGAAAACTGGTGAGGAGACTGCTGACGATCGACGGCGATCTCCTGCTTCTCATCCATGATCATGAACTGGGATTTTCCCGTGACGGGGTTGGTGGCGCACCCGATGGCCAGTCCAGTGGCGGCCATGCTCGTCATGATCAGAAATTCACGACGGCTCAGTCCGTTGATCACTCTTCTGGAAACCCGCATATGCACCTCATTTAAACACTCACGCCCGCTGTCCACAATGCGGACAATACTTGAATGAACGGTCGAAAACGCTTTTACAGGCCACACAAACGGTGGAAGCGCCCGACAGCGGTTCCTCTCCGGCCGGCGACCGGCGGCCATTCGCCGTCCCCTGGCAGCCTTCGCACAACAAAAAGGGCTCTCCCTGTTTCACCCGGATCAGGGGGATGAAAAACAGGCTCAGGTAGTGATCCACCCGGGTGGTAAAGGCCTGTGCCAGGCCGCAGGCCGGACAACGTTGCGGTTGATCATCCAGCCGTCTGGTTTTGGGTTGAACACCGGCGATCAGAAACATGGCATCCTTGACGCGTCACCCGTCCGTGCGCGGGCAGGGTCGTCCGACTCTTGGCTGTTGCATGCGTGGGGTGTATTGTATAAGAAAGAGCCTCATAGTCAATATGGAAAACCGCTTTGCAAGGAGTCGCCCATGATCATCGATTTTCACGTACACACCTTCCCCGCTGAAATCCGGGATCATCGGGATCGTTTTTTCGATGCCGAACCCGAATTCAAGCTGCTGTACGAATCCCCAAAATCCAGACTGGTGTCCGCATCGGACATCATCGACATGATGGACGACCAAGAGGTGGATATGTCGGTGGTGTTTGGATTTCCCTGGCGTACACCCGACACCTGCCGGCGAAACAACGACTATGTCATCGAAGCGGTTAACCGATACCCGCAGCGGCTGCGCGGCCTGTGCTGCGTGGACAGCCTGAATCCGGACGCGGCCGGCGAGGTGCAACGCTGCCTGAAAGCCGGCCTGAGCGGCGTGGGGGAACTGGCTTTCTACGGCTGCGGCATCGACGGTGAATGCCAGATCAGCCTGGGCCCCATCATGGCCATGTGCCGGGAGTATGATGTGCCGGTGCTGCTGCACACCAACGAAGAAGTGGGGCACCTGTACCCGGGCAAGACGCCCAATACCATGATCCAGATTTACGAGACCATGGCACGATTTCCGGACAACACCATCGTTCTGGCCCACTGGGGAGGAGGACTCTTCTTCTACCACCTGCTGAAAAAGGCGGTTAAGGAAACCCTGAAAAACGTCTATTACGACACCGCCGCTTCTCCGTTTCTCTACGACAGCCGAATTTACCGCTATGCCAGGGACCTGGTGGGGCTGGACAAGGTCCTGATGGGCACTGACTATCCCCTGCTCAAGCCCGAGCGCTACCTGAAAGAGATGACCGGTGCCGGTTTGAGCCCGGAGGACATGGAAATGGTGTGCGGACAGAACGCCGCACGGCTGCTGAAGCTATATCGACCGGGTCCGTCGTCCTGAACCAGAATGGCCATGCACAAGCGCTTGTGCATGGCCATTTTCAGCATGCGTGTCGATTGGATCAAAAACCGATTGTGGAATCGATTTACTGACCCCCGGCTTGGCAACATCAAAAACCGTTCACGAAAAAACCCTATCCCTGCGCATTCTTTTCGAGTTCATCCAGTTTGGCAGGCTCCGAAACAGCGATGTCCACCAGGCTCTTCGGGATGGAGCTCTGCTCGCACATGATTCTGATTTCCTTCTCTTCCTCGCTGAATTCCATGATTTCGCGAATGGATTCAATATAGCCGGCCAACTCGTCCTTGGGTATGTCTTCCAGCGCCGGTCCCTCAGCCGCTGCCTTTTTCCGTGCGGCTTCCTCCTCGGCCAGTCTTTGTTTCTCCTTCAGCTCCGCCTCCATGGCCTGCTTGGCAGCATCGATCACGCCCTTGTCGACCTTGGCCATCTCCATGATCAATTCTACGGAGACGTTCTTTTCAAACAGGTGTCTGACCTTTTCTTCGTCGGATTTATCCGCGACCGCCTCGAGCAGGGTTGCCACTCTCTCCCTTTCTGCAAGCTCTTTCTTTATCTCTTCCCTCACCTGCTTCAATTTCTCATCGGAGATTTCCAATGCGCTGGTGATGACCGGCGAAGCCACCTGTTCTTTGATGAGCAGCCGGATACCATCGTCGCCGGACAGGCTTTTTGCCTTGGCGATCAGCAGGTCGAGCCTGGTTTTCTCGACAATCTTGATCACATCCGCTCTGCGATCGGGGCTCCTGAGCTCCGGCCACGTCCCGGCGACGTCGTCAAGAAGCTTGCTGGTTGCACCGTAAGGGTCGGCCACGTCCTCCAGCGTAAAGGCCGCGATCGCGGTATTGAAATCCTTCAACATGGGCCGCCCGGCCTTTTTGGCCTTATCGATCGCCCATCTCAACTGGAGCAGATTCCCCCCGTGACGCGAAACATTGAAACCGGCGTTGTCCAGCTCACCTGCAATCCGCTGGATCGATGATTCCAGCTTTCCCCCGGCGAGATCCGATAAATCGGTCGCAAGGATATTCTCCTCGATCAACAACCACAGAGGCTTTTTTTCGAATGCGTCACTTGTCGTCATTGTTCATCTCCTTTTTTTGTGATTGTAACAGAAAACCAATGCGCCGGCCTGATCCGGCTGAAAACATGTCGTTGGTGCCTGTTGGATTTTAAAATTGTCGGCAGGAAGCCGCTTGTCCCGGCAAAGACTATAGAGACGCACCCATGCGAGTCAAGGAAAATTCGACAATTGGTATGGACTGGCAGGCCGATAGGAGCTTTTCGCATGGCTAAGGAATCAGAGCTTAGGGGGCAAGGTATGCCGCTGTAAAAATTCGATCCGCCTGGAAGGTACCGTCTTTTTAAGCGTGTCCCGGATACAGTTGTCGCCGGTATGCGATTTCGTAAATCTGAAAGACGTGCAATCCTGAAGGTTGTGATCCGGCGGAGCAGGGTTAAGATGAAGACGGCATGCCCATCTCTTGGTCGTGAAGGCCAAGAAAGCATGTTGCTGCCGGCAGGCTTTTTTGATGAAAAAATGGGAACCCCGGCCATTGCCTGGCATATCATCTTAGCTTCGATACATTTCCGGTACCCGCTGGGGAACCCGTCCTTATCTGAATATGGAACCCTTTAAGGAGATGGATAAACAAGAAGTCGCAGCCTGAAGCGGATTGCCACCGCACTCAAAAGTATGAAAGATTCTAGACGCTACATTCATGACAAGATGGTATCACAGCCTTTCAGAATCCCTCCGTATCGTTGATGAGTTGGAGGCATCAGAAAAATCTGCAACCGCTTTTCACCTGTGATATCACTTCTAAAGCCAAAATATTTTGGGAAAAAGCCAACCACCAGGTATTGTGGTCGGTTATTTTTTCATCCGGGCGGTCTTTAATAGTAGCTATCTTCAATTGGTCTTGGGTGCAGGTTTGTTAGGATAAACAAAAAGAGAACCGGCGATAATCATGATTTTGATGGACATGAATTATGCACCGGTCCTCAGCGGGAGGAGGAGGTGCCTGGATGGCTTATCCCGCAACGAAAAATTATAGTTTCCTGAATTAATGAAAAACTTCCGCTATTTTATCCAATGCCCAATCGATATCCCACACCCAGACACCCTCTCCGCGGCAAAAGACAACGTCCAAGGGTTTGTAATTATTGGTCCCAAATTGTTTTTCAAGGTTGACGTATGACGTGGTTGGCATTTAAGGCTCCGAAGAAATAGTTCAAACCCATTTTTGCATCTATTAAGGAGGAACGAATCGATCGGGCTTGATCGCAAAATGGATTATGCCAGCAATTGATCCAATTCCTTCGCCGTGCGGTTTGAAAGGCCCAGCGTTTCCATCGTACGCCTGGCTTCACCCCGATAATCCCGCTTCATCACCACCGACGCCAAGGTGATCACCGCCGACATCACCGGCGTCTCTACTCCGACCTGTTCCGCCAGGTTCCGGAGGAACACAAGACCATATCCCACATCCTCATGGAAATACCGGTAGTCCAGGCTGGGCTGGGCTTTGACTCCGGCAAATCCCGGTGAGGAGACGAATCCGGTATCATAAGTGGCTTCCACCATATATCCCTGCATGACGCCCAGTTCCGGATCGGGGATAACCTCCACCCCCAACCGCTTGCCAATGGCGATCCGTTCCTTGTCCACCGCTTCGATCAGTCGGCCGACCGCCGGGGTGACGCCTTCGTGGTAAAATTCGAAATCCCCTTTGGTGCGTTCGATCAGCCCGACATTCATGAGGGTAATGGTGGGATGGATGACAGGGTTGCCGTTCTGCAGACTGGTCTGGAGGATGTTCTTGGCCGCGCTCATCGCCGGATAGACATCACGCACGTGTTCCAGCACATTTTTGGTTTTTCTCGCTGGAATTGCGGCCAAGAACAACCCGCCTTTGAGCTTGTTGAAAATTCTGATCTTGCCGGGTTCGATCAGCCGAACGGCATACGGCAAGGTCGATGTCTCGGCGACGAGAATAGCCTCATCCCGGAGATCCAGGTCGGCGCCGTTTTTAAACTCAATGGCCCCTCCGCAGGAACTCGGACAGACGATTACGACCTGTCCTGGTTTGAGGTAGGACTTGCAGGCTTCAGCGAAGGGTCGGGTGCTGTAAGCCGGTCCGACGGCGTAGATGACATCAGCCCCATCCAGGGCTTTTCCAATCTCATGCCCGGCGTAAGCCACTGGCTGAAATCCTTCTATCTCACCTGCGCAGCGGATACCGCCGTTCTTTTGGACGGCCTGGATACTGGCCGGAAATTGAGCAAAGTCGAATAAGCTGACCTGATGTCCGTGGGCCGCACAGTCAAAGGCAACGGCACAGCCTCCATTTCCCGAGCCCAATACTGTGATGTTCATTTTTATATCCTCCACATTTCTTTAAGTGATTAATGGCAATTTGCTTAAAAAGCATGAGTAATATTGGGCCGACACGGTCGCTCTCTTTTTATCGGAAAATGGGAACCACAAGATATTTTATTGGATGGCTTATTATATTGTAACTATGATCATAAACGTCCATAGACATAATGTTTGTTGCGCGTAGCTTTAAAAAGAAATTGCTCTCTATATTGTTAAATACTTTCTCAAGATTGAATAAATTGAGATCGCAACGCTATCTGAGGTAGAGTTGCTTATCCCTTCCTTTTTAGTTTAGCAATCCTTTCAGCATTCAGTGACTTGCCAGGGCAGAAAACTTCAAAGTCGTTGTAAAGGGCTTCTGACTTTTCCAGCCTCTGGTATAAGGTATCGTCGCAGAATTTCAGGACGGCAGTATTGAGCGCTTCGAGAACAGCCACCACGGCGGCCGAGCTGGTAA
>NZ_JBUOIV010000075.1:0-19613 GCF_055467485.1 Desulfosarcina sp.
AAGCACAACAGTGGCAATACGTGGAAAATCAGGCCAAAAATTTTCCACTTTTTGTTTTCAGGATATGCTAATAATCTGGTTGCGCCTTCTTGTCATTGCAGTTCCCATCCTGAACACCGAATTTAACAATAATCGGATAGTGAATTCGGTCTTTTCCCCACACTGCCTGAAGGGGACACCCCTGGCGCGGTTATTACCCAAAATGACAAAAGCGAATCTGAATTAGCAGGAACGGTATGGTTGGATCTTTATACGGGAAAACAGCCTAATCGATTTTCCGGTCGGATTCAAGGGCGGAAATGTCGCGCCGGGCCAATGCCGCATCCGGCGCAGGTTATGCGCAAACCGTTGCGCCTGCGAGTCTTTTTCCCATACGCCGCTGTTCTTCGCAGACCGCCACCGAGCAACACCGCGCTGCCTGCGGCGGGATCGGTTGTCACGAGGCCTGCGAGACAGCGGGCATGGCGGCGAACTCCACACCCATTCCCATCAGGGCGGCTTTGCCGCGAACGGTCAGGTCGGTGATAAAATGAAACTGCTGGCGCGGATCGATCGGGTAGGCCTTGAGGCGATAGTGCGTTCCCCATGGCTTTTCCATGACGATGACGTTGATCGGCTTGTCGATCTGCAGAAACGCGCTGGTCAGGGCCACGTCGTAGAGCGTGTGCTTGACCTGCGCGGCGTCGTGGCGGGGATGGAGGTAGAAGTCGGCGACGCACAACAGGTTCTGCCCGCCGTCGTTGGCGTTGAAGATCAGCTGGTCCCACAGCTTCAGGTGGGGGATGACCACCACGGTGTCGTCGGGGGTGACGATCTCGGCGCTGCGCATGTCGATGGATTTGACTTCGCCGTAGGCCCCGTTGACCTCGATCCAGTCGCCGGGGCGGTAGGGCGCCTCGTAAAGGGTCACCACGCCGGCGATCAGGCTGCTGACGTAATCCTTGAAGGCGAACCCCAGGGCCAGCCCCATGGCGCCCAGCGAAACCATCAGGTTCTCGATGGTCGGTTCGATCACGCGGGTGACCGTCAGCACCAGGGCGCCGACGATAATCAACAGCCGCAGCACCGGCACCGAGGCCAACAGGTAGAAACGGAACCGGCCGGACACCCGGTTGGCCAGCAGCGGCAACAAGCGCGTGCTCAAGACGATCAACAGCCAGGCCCCGATCACGATCAAACCGATCTGCACGAGATGGGCCTGGCTCAAGGTGCGAAATATGGCGGATACATCACCCGGGCCGTTCATACATATCCCCTAAAAGTGATCGATCAGGTAGTCGCCGGCCTGGAGGAAATGGCGCACCGCCGGATAGCCTTGCGGCGTGACCTTCCAGACCGTTTCATCCAGGGCTGCCAGCCCGCTCTCTTCCAGGTGGATCAGCGTTCCCATGATCTGGCCGGACGACAGGGGCAGCAGCCGCTCCATCAGTTCAATGGCCAACCCGTTGTGCAGCAGCAGGGCGTGCAGGACAAACGCCTCGTCACGCCCGGCACCGGATGGAAGGCAGGGGTGGGCAATCTCGCGCCAGGGCGTAACCCAGACGGTCTGGTTCGCGATTCTGCAAGCAACGTCATCGCCCTTCTCAGCCGGTTTTTCATCCGGTTCGGATTGCAGGTTGGCGCGCCAGATCGCATGGGCAATCCCGCATATACCCCGGCTGTGGGCTGCCAGGAGCTGCAGGAAGTTGCTGGTTTCACCGGCGGTTTCTTCGGCATCCGGCGGCGGCAGAACGTCGCGGCCGTTGTCCGATTGAATAAAGCGCAGCGGCCTGTCGCCGGATGCATCGGCCAGCTGCCGGAAGTGCCGCGCCAGGCGGGTTTCGTCGAAAGCCTGGAGGGTCACGGTAACGGGCACCCGCCCGCGCCAGACATGACGCAAAAGGGCCCAGGCCCAGCTGTCGCAGCCGATGATGCCGCGCCCCAGGTCGCCGGCGTAAGCCTTCGCCAGGAATCGGCGCACCAGGGTCAATCCGTTTGGGTGACGCAGGTAGGCGCGCTCTAAACGGGGAAACACCCAGGGGGTGGCCTCGGTGATCTGTTTGGACAGCCAGGTGTCGTCGCCGGCCAGGATCTGCGTTGCCGTGGGCGGGGATACAACCGGCCACGGCTGCCGCTGAGCCCAGGCCGTGAGCGTTTCGACATGACCGTTGTGCGGCGGCCCGACCATGACGACCACGGGCGAAACCGGCTTTTCCTGCGCCAGCCAGTCCTTCAGTTCGATGTCCAGCGCCTCGGCCGGCTCGTGCCATTCCAGATCGGGTGCAATGCAGTCGAGCTGCCAGTCGGGCAGCGCCTGAATGTTCTCGGTGCCTTCCAAAGGCGGTTCCTGCTCCTTTTCGCCGCCTCCAATGAGGCGCCGGAAAAAGGTGAGCCGTTCTCTTACGCTCTGCGCCACGGGCGGGGCAGGGGGCTTGTACTCGGCAACGGGAACATAGTCCCAGAGCAGCGGCGCTTGTTTTTCGTTTTCAGACGTGGGCATCGTCATCGGCTCCGCATCATCGGTTCGGTGGTCGTTACCGTTGGTGGCGCTTTTACGGATTTCACGGGTTGATCAGGGCAGTGATCGTCGGCAAGGGAGCTTACGGGTAAATCGACTGTAATTGAATCCGATGATCGTTTCAAGTCAAGAAATACCGCGCGATGGTCCAAACGGGCCTCGTTCAGGCTGTGTTTCGCATCCGGCATGTCGACCCAGTATGCTGCCGGGACAACCGGCCGCCAGTAACGCCGGCCCGGTTCGAAGGTAGAAAGGCTGAGACCACTTCATGGGGGATGTTAAAGCGACTGCGCTCGCAACGCAGTGGATGCGGCGTTTTCAGTCGGCGTTGTTGTGCGAGCCGGTCATGGCGGCAATGAAACACCCCCCGCCGCCTCCGCCACCGGCAGATGGCGCATGGGTCGCCGAACCAGCAGTTGCCGCCGGCGCCGGGGGGGACCCGGACCATCCGATATCCTGCAGCAATGCCGCGGCCAGCCGCACGTCGTGGGTCGCACCCGTCAACGACGGCTTCATCACCACGTCGGGACTCACCGAGGTGCTGAAGTGAGAAACCGAGGATCCGGGATTCTGAGGGGCGGGGGCGTGCATCTCCACGTGGCCGCTCGGGTGGCGGCCTGAAGTCAATTCACCGCTTCGAACAACGACATCCGGGCCAACCCAATGGAGGTTGCCCGTCTTGACGCTCGCAGCAACACGAGCGGCATCCGTCATCCCGGAAAAAAGCTCAACGGCCATGTGATCCTCCAGCCATAGCGTGAAAATGTCGTCAAAGTTATTGAGCTTGGCACCGCTGCCCAGGTCCACGAAGGACTGGAAGCCAAGACCGTGACCCAGTTCGTGCAGGACCACGCTGACAAAGTCGACGGTGCCGGCAGGCGGGTTCGCATCCAGGCCGTAATACCAGACCCGTGGAAAGGCGCAGGACGCATCGTCGATGGCGCTGTTGAAAAAGGCGTCGATGTCATCGCTGTATGGCGCCAGGTCGGTACCCGCCAGTGCGTTGGCCAGGGCGGCGGGATACCATGTGTTGACCACCGGCGCGCCGGTGAAGTCACGGTGTGCCGTATTCGTTCCGCCTTCGCCGAGACTGGCGGACGTGGCGTCGCAGGACAGCGAACGGAATGCTGCGCCGACGACGATCGCCTGGCTGCTGTCGAGCAGGTCGGCCCACTTGTCTGCGGCATACTCGAAGGCGATGAACCGCTGATCCCCAAGGGTTGCGCCGGCATTCCCGCCGGCGGCCGAGGCCGGGTCGGCTGCGCCTGGGTCGTTGAATCCCTTGCCCGGTGCGTCAAGAACGTTGATGACGATGCTTGCCTGGGCATGGGCGTAGCCGGGGGCACCAAGGAGGGCGGCTGCTGCGGCAGCCACCACAATCGAAACCATCGTTCTTATGGGCGTCGACATGCTGTTACTCCATTCTGCCACCGGCCGGGTGTCGGATTGTGGTTTTGCCGTTTCTCTCGACGGTTGCCCGGATCGGGTTTTTTAACCGGCCCTTCAGATCGATCATCACCCCCCCGCCCGACACGGGGCTTGATTCTTCTTCAATCGGTTCTGCCGAGGTGCCCAAGGTAAACGGTTGGATGGACTCGCTGGCGGCAGGCGTTTCGTGCTTGGGTGGGTTGACGAATTCACCGGTTTCGGGATCGACGTACGCCCGCTGGGCCATGGTTGCGCCGGGTGGGGCAGGGCCCGTTTGCGACTGCTGGCGGGCAGCTGTGGCGCTGACCCGGGTCAGGCCGGCATCCTCGATGGCGGAAGGCGGGCGTTCGGTTGTGCAGTGGGTGCAAAAAACCAATACAAGTAAAAACAAGGTAGACCGTTTCATCATGGCCCTCCTTTTCCGGAGCCCGGACATGCGTTCCAGGTGTGGAATGAAAACGAGCGGCCTTTAGAACATAATACACGAAATTTGAAAATCACGGCCTCATCGTTGTGTTTCAGGAATGGCTGTATCGGGGAGAGCCGTTTTGCGGTCTGATCGGGAGATTGCGGCGGCGGGTTTCCTTCTCACCTGCCCGCGACGGTTCCTCTCATGCCATACTCTATCAGGACCAGATAAAGGGTTGCCGCGAGATAGCCGATAACGGTTCCCCAGGCGACTCCCAGTTCCGGATAGGAAGCGGCAATGATCATGGCATAGACCAGCAGCGATCCCAGGCCGCGGGGAATGTTCTTGATAATCGTCCGGACGTGTTCCGGCTGGTAGGTGAAATGGATGATGACCAGCAGGGGCAGCATGGTGATGGGGAAGGCTGAAAAAAGACCGGCCCAGCGCGGGCCGACCGCGCCGGCCACCGTCGTGATGGTTAAAATGACCAGCGCGGCAAACACGGCGCGCAAGAAGGCCACGGCGTAACCCAGCCGGATTTTCTCCCGGATCGTCACGTCTGGAATGTGGCGAAAGCACCTGGCGGCCAGGGCCGTGCCCGCGACGGCGATCAACGGGGCGCTGACCCAGTTGACCGGCATGAACGACAGCACCCAGGCCGTTAACCCGTAGGCCGCGATGCCTGCAAAAATGGACATGGCCAGCGACGCCGGCCGGCGTCGGTTTCCCGCCAGCCTGATTCCCAGCAGATATCCCGCAGCAAAGGCCACCGTGGCTGTCAACCCTGCGGCGGTGAACAGCGCGCTGCGGGCGGCGAATGCGGTCCCGTTTTCCAGGCCGATGAAACAGAGGCTGATGGCGGCGCCCAGCGGATATCCGGACGCAATGCCGGCGATTCGCGGGCCGGCCCACTCGGCGATCAGGCTGAGCAGGACCACCACCAGGATCGAAACCAAAACCTTGACAGCGGTGAACAGGGTGAGACCGATCATGCGCGATACACTCAGGGTGAATAGAGGCCGGCCTTGATCGGCAGGTACAGGGACAGGATCGGCAGCAGGGAGAGGATGATCAGCACGACCACATCCATGAGAACATAGGGGATGGCCTCCCTGGCCACGCTGTCCACGTCACTGTTGATCAGGTTGGCTGCGGTAAACAGATTCACGCCTACCGGCGGCGTGGCCTGGCCCACCGCCAGGGCTGAAATGAAAATCACCCCGTACCAGACCGGATCGATGCCGAAGGCCTTGAGCACCGGGATGAGAATGGGCATCAGCAGGTAGGAGATGCTGATGGCGTCCAGCACCATGCCCAGAGCCAGCAGGAGAAGGTCGATCAGGATGATCATCACGATGGCATTGGGGGCGATGCTGACGATCAGTTCCGCGGCCCTGTCGATCACCCCGATAACCGAGGCGGTCCAGGTGAAAATGCCGGCGAAGACAACGATGAACATGATCACCGAACTGGTGACCGCCGCATCCACCAGCATGTCGATCATATCGCGCCAGTGGATGGACCGGTAAATGAAAACAGCCACGAACAGGCTGTAGAAAACGGCCACCACGGCCGCTTCCGTGGGCGTGAAGATGCCCGAATAAATGCCACCGAGAATAACCACCGGCGCCAGCAGCGCCCAGACGGATTTCCGGAAGGCCTGCCAGATCTCGGCGCCGCTGCCCCGTTGGGCCAGTCCCCGGTAGCCGCGCCTTCTGGAAACCAGGTAGGCCACCAGGACCGTTCCGGCGCCGGTGATCAGCCCGGGGATGATGCCGGCCACGAATAGGGCGCTGACGGAGACGCTGGTAATGTTGCCGTAGATGATGAAGGCGATGCTGGGGGGCAGGATGATCGACAGGTCGGAGGCATTGGCGATGGTCGCCCCGGCGAAGCTCTTGTCGTAGCCGTGTTTGATCATGGGGGCCAGCAGGATCATGCCCACGGCGGCGGTGGTCGCCGGTCCGGAGCCGGACAGCGACCCCCAGAAGATGCAGGTCATGACCGCCACCATGGCCAGGCCGCCGGTGCTCTTGCCCACCAGCAGTTCGAAAAAACGGGCGATGGTCGCCGCCAGTCCGGCGCGGTCGAGGATCACCCCGGCCAGCACGAAAAAGGGGATCGCCAGGAGCGGGAACGAGGCAATCCCGGAAGAGAAATTGACGCCGAGCATTTCGATGCCCAGGTCGAACTGGTAGATGGTCACCACGCCCGCCACCCCCAGGGCGGTGCCGATGGGAACTCCGAGGACCATCAGGACCAGAAAAACCGAACTGATGAGAAGAATTTCCATCAGGAGGCTTTCCCGTCGATAACTGCCAGGCGGGCCAGTGTCCCGCGATAGATGCCCCGGAAGACAAACACCGAGAAAAGCGGCACCCCGGCATAGTAGATCCACACCGGGATGCCCAGGGCCGCGCTGGTGGCGTGAAAAAGGGTCAGTTCATCATAGATGGCCTGAACCATGTAGCCGCAGACCAGAATGAAAAGCCCGGCACCCAGAAGCGCGCTGAAGACCACCAGGCGTTTTCTCATTTTCAGCGGAAACAGGTTGAAAAACGTCACCATGCCCAGCTGCGCGCCCCGCTCAAAGGCGATCCCCGTGCCGACCACCGTCATCCACACGAACAGGTTGATGGTGATCTCCTCGGTGGCGCCGATGGAAAAATTGATAAAATAGCGGCTCAGGACGTTGACGAAGGCAATCATCGCCATGGCCATGAGCAACACCGCTGCAATCCAATAGTCGGCGCGAATGGGCTTAGTGGATCTCAACAAATTCTCCTAAAATGCTGAAAAAAGGCCTTCCGGCCCACTATCCGTGTTGGAATCGCGTTTCAAATCCTAGACATATTTCATGTATGCCTGCGGTTTGAAACGCGATTCCGCCTTGATCGTGAACCGGAATCCTGTTTTTTAGATGGGACCTCGTATCCTTCCAGGAATTGGAAAATTCGGGTCCTGGATGGGAGCTATTTGGCCATATCGGCCCTGGCCTTGTCCACCAGGTCCGTTCCGATCTCTTTGGCCCATTTCTCAAGTACGGGGGCCGTGGCCTCGGCGAAGGCCGACACCTGATCGGCGGAGAGAAAGGTAACGGTCATGCCCTTGGATTCCATGAATTTAACCGGGTCGGGGACCTCCATGGTGTAGTTGAATTCGTTTTTAAGGACGTTGAGAGATTTGTCGCCGTCCAGACCGGCCCGGCAAAGCGCGATCTCAAAGCGGCCCGAGGCTTCGGCAGATTCGAGGATCGCCTTCTGGATGTCGGCGGGAAAGGCCTTCCACTGCTTCTGGTTCCAGTAGATGACCAACGGGTCCACCAGGTAGTTCCACATGGTGGCGTAGCTGTGATACTGGTGGATCTGGACCGGGATCAGCACCCCCACCGGGTTCTCCTGGCCGTCGACCACGCCCTGTTGAAATGCGGTCTGGGCATCCCCCCAGTTCATGTTGACCGGGTCTGCACCGAGCTGGCGAAAGGTGTCCATGAACATCGGGTTGCCGACGACGCGGATTCGCAGGCCCTTGAGATCCTCCGGTTTTTCGATGGCCCGTTTGCTGTTGGTCACCTGCCGGAACCCGTTCTCCGCCCAGGCCAGCGGCTTGAGTCCCACTTTTTCCATGGCCGCAAAAACCGCCTGGCCGGACTGGCCGGCCTTCATCTTGTCCAGGTTCTCGAAGGTGTTGATAAAAAAGGGCAGGTGAAACACATTGGCTTCAGGGATGACCGGTGAAACATTGATGGTCGACTCGTAGGCGCAGTCGATGACACCTTTGGCCACCATCTGGGCGGATTTGAGCTGGGCGCCTTTGAGCAGCGCACTGCCGAAATAGGGCTTGATATTGATCTGGCCGTCGGTTTTTTCCCTGACCAGGTCGGCGAATTTGGTTGCCCCGATGCCCCAGTAAAATGACGGGCCCACGTTGACCTGCAGCTTGTACTCCTTCTTGTAGTCCGCTGCCATTGTGGATGGTGCCACCCACAGGCATAGCACCATGGCTGCCAGCGTTACTACGAACCCATTGAATATGCATCGATTAATCGTCGACATTTCCTCCTCCTTTGGTTTTGGACGCCGAACGGCCGGCTGCATTCCCCTCTTGGATTGCATTGAACCGGCCTCGGCAGATGATCGGGCCTGAAGAGAAAAACGGGATTTCTATACTTAGCAACCGTACCGCACCCGTCAAGACGTTTTTCAGCAGCCTGTTAAAGGAAATGCATGCATATTGAGAAATCGGTTCGCTGGAATGGTTTTACCGGTATCCCGGATCGGAAATAGCGTTGGGGTGATCCGTATTTTGCTGGCCGAACGGATCGCCGATCACCAGCGATCCCGCCGCCAGGCACGCCAGCCCGAAAGGCAGGTAGCCGCCGTATCCCAGAATCGGCATTTCGAACAGGTGAAAGCGCTGCACGAAAGGAATGGTGTAGGTCCAGCGGGCCAGGCTGAAGTAGTTCCACATCTCCCAGAAGAAACCGCAGGCCAGGGCCGCCAGGGCCGGGACCACCAGCGGCCGCCAGTCCCCGTACCTCAACGGGTAGAGCAGGGTCTGCCGGCCGGACAATGCCTGGATGGACAAGAGGATGATCAATGGCGACACCCACAACAGGGCAAAGAGCTGATCGGGAAAGATGCCGATCAGGGCCAGTCCGCCGCTTGCCGTTGCCAGGGCCGCCAGGGGCGTCCACCGGCCGGAAGGCAGATGGATCTGCCGGCAGCGGGCCAGTCCTTGTCCCAGGGCGGGAAAGGTGAGCAGCAGGTCGATCACGCTGAGCACGCCGGGCAGCACCGTGGCAAATGCCAGGCTGGAGTAATACGTATACTCTCCCGGGCCCATGCCTTCGATGCCGGTGTAGTACCAGTTCTGAACGAAGCGGTTGAGGTATTCGAAGAACCACCAGAATCCGGCACTGGCCGGAAAGAGCATCAGGAACCCCAGCGGCCGGCGAAGTATCAGGCAGCTGCCGCTGCGTTTGACGGCAAGGGCGTTGACGCCAAGGATGAAGCCGGCCCAGATGGGCAGGAAGGTGTGGGGCTGAAAGAGCCAGAACCAGGTGAACCGCTGCCAGGCCAGGAGCCAGGAGGCCAGGCACAGGGCCATGCCGGCCCATCCCCACCAGGGAAATCGCCCGGGGTGTGGGTAGACGGATGCACCGGTGACCGTTTTCATCCCGGTCGGACGACCGGACGTCTCGATCGCTCGCCTTTTATGTTGCCGGCCCTGGTGGATGGCCCACAACAGACTGCCGATCAACAGCAGGTCGGCAATGGCAAAAAAGCAGAACCACGGCCATGAAAAACCGGCGTGCGCCACGTAGCGGGTGGTCGGCGGTATTTCCAGGTAAGGTGCGGGATCCCGACCGGCAGCGATGATTCCCAGCAGGGGAAGACCGGCCAGCACCAGGACAAAAAGGGCCCCTCGCAAAACAGCCCCTCCCGTTGGTGAATGCTGATGCATCGGTTGTTCTGCCTGTGTTGACCTAAACGATCGAACCGCGATGGCGAGCGTTTTCCCCGCGGCTTGTCCAAGCGAAGCGCAGACCCCGCCCATCGGGGCCGCGGGGCGGGGTCGATTATTTAATCCAGGAGATCACGACGGTCCCCAATACCAGGGCGATGATGCCCACCAGCCGGTATCCCTGGCCCGAAAGCGTGTCGAGCCAATCTTTGCTGATCTCGAACAGGCCGCCGGGGTTGAAATAGATCAGCACCCCTTTGACGATTCCCAGAACGCCGATCAGCGCGATAAACCCGCTGTGGCTGGTCGACGATGCGGCAAAGAGCAGCAGCAGGCCGAAAACGGCGGGAATCATGGCCAGCATCCTGCGGTCCAGACGGGTCATCAATCCTCTAAAGTAGGCCTTGTAGTCGTCCGTGTACAAAATGGCGATCGCACCGGCCGCAATCCACAGGAACCCCAACAGATAAACAACGATCTTCATCGTCTTGATCTCCTTTCCCCGAAGCGCTTTTCGTTTTTTTGGTTAACTTTTTTTATGTCGATTCTTCTTGTTACCCCGGAACCCGTTCGTGTCAAAGCATACCCCATCCCACCAGAACGATCAATGACATCAGGGTCACCGGCACACCCACCCGTGCATGCTCCCCGAAGGAGATGACGACCCCCATGCGGGACGCCTGTTCGATGACGATCAGATTGGCGATACTGCCCAGTACGAACAGGTTGCCGGCGAAGGTGCTGGACAGCGCCAGCGTGTACCATTGCTGGGGATCGAGCGGGTCCATGAATGGGATCAGCAGCATGACGGCAGGCACGTTGCTGAAAAGGTTGCTGAGCACCACCGTCAGGCCGGTCAGCATGGCGCCGTTGCCCAGATCCATCCCCCAGTCGGCCAGCCGATCCATCACCCGGTTCAGGTCGTGGGCCTGGCCGATGGCGTGGATCACGATGAACAGGGCGCAAAACAGCGTGATCAGGTGCCAGTCCACCAGTCCCAGGATGTCCCGGGTTTTCATCCGGCGGCTGCAGAGCAGGATGCCGGCGATGGCGATGGCCGACACTTCCCTGGGGATGGATGTGAAAAAAAGGGTCACGAGACCCACCACCGCGATGATGCCCTTGGCGCTCTGCCAGGGGTTGAAATCCGGCCAGGCGCCGGCGGCGCCGTCGTCTGGACGGGTCTGTCCGGTCTCCATTCGACCCCGGTAGATCCGGAGCAGGAGCAGGTAGCTGCCCAGCAGGCAGACCAGCGCCGGCGGTGCACACCAGGCGATGAACCGGCCGAAGGCCAACTGGCCGACCTGGCCGATGAGCATGTTCTGGGGGTTGCCGATGATGGTGGCCGCCGAGCCGATGTTGCTGGAGACGGCCAGGCCCAGCAGGAAAGGCATGGGGTTCCTGCCGGAACGGATCAGGGCGGCCGTCAACACCGGCGTGAAAGCAAAGCAGACGATATCGTTGGCCAAAAAGGCCGACAGAACGGCGCTGACCGCCATGAGCACCAGCAGGAAGGCTTTCGGGCGCGCCAGCAATGTCAGGATTCGCGAGGCCGCCCAGGTGTAGAAGCCGCCGAGCCGCAGCTGGGCGCTGATGACCATCAGCGAATAGAGCAAAAGGATCGTGGGCAGGTCGATGGCCTGGACCGCCGAGGGCGTGGAGATCACCCCGAAGCCGACCATGGCGATGGCACCCAGCAGCGCGATACCGACCCGGTCGATCACCAGGCCCGGGACTTTTCCCAGGGCGATGCCAAGGTAGGTGATCAGAAAAATGGTCAGGGACATAGCCATCCGGTGGATAGGTTGAAGGCTGGAGCGTTTAAGGTTTCTACAATCGGAGGTCCAACGCTGAAAAAACGCCTACCGTCTTCAGCGATTTCCTGCAGCAGTGATGTTGCCGTATACCCCGGCCCTTTTTCCAAGGGGGAGGGAAAGCGAATCGCCAACCAGGGACGTCATAATTTAACCTTGCTAGGCACTCCCAGGTACTTGGCGCGGATGCGGTCGAAATGGCGCACCAGGGATTCGCGCCGCACGCGGGCCGTCTCCATGCCGTCCCCGGCTTGCATGCCGGCCAGGGTGGCGTCGATCTCCTCCAGCATTTCCCGGACCTCCTGCTGCCAGTCGCCCTTGTCGAGGGTGACATACCACAGGCGGAAGGTCAGGGTGTAAAGGTGGTCGGATACCGACTGGAGTATCGGATTGCCGGTGGCGTCATGGACCACCCGGCGCAAGCGGCGGTCGATCTCCACGAGGGCATCGGGGTCCTTGCGGTCGGCCAGCACCACGCATGCGCCACGAATGCTGCGGATCGCTTCCAGGTGATCGTCCGTGGCCAGCTCCGCGCAGAGCCGGCCCACCTCCCCTTCGATACCCAGGCGGGTCTGGTACGTGTGCATCATCGTCTGAAATTCGATTTGGGTGACCATGGTGCCCGTGCGGGGGATGACGCGGGCCAGCTGCTCCCACGACAGCCGGTAAAGCACCTCGCGCATGGGGGTGCGGCTGACGCCGAATTCTCCGGCGAGGACATTCTCATTGAGAATCTGCCCCGGTGCGTACTCCAGGAAAAGAATGCGGCGCTTGATTTCCCGGTAGATGTCTGGGTTCATGCCAGTATGCCTTCTTGCCTGCGGATTGATATACCGATGGTGCAGCTTTCCAATGCACCCCTGTAGTACCAGTGACGAGGGGCTTAATCAACATCCGTTGTTCAAAAAGGAGGCAAGGGGGTACATGTTGGTTTGGACATGTTTACAAACGATGGTTCGAGGACTATTTTGGTTCCATGAAATCACGGGCCATTCAGGACCCGGAAAGGCAGCTTGACATGATCAAAGCGGCATTGATCGTCGTTGACATGCTCAACGATTTTATCGACGAAAAAGGCGCCCTTTACTGCGGGCAGGGCGCCCGGGATATCATCCCCCACGTGCGCCTGCGGCTGGAGGCCCACCGGCGGGCGGGCAGCCTGGTGGTTTACCTGCAGGACGCGCACGCCGAGGACGACCGGGAGTTTGAAAAGTTCCCCCCCCACTGTGTCGCCGGCACCTGGGGCAGCCAGGTTATCGATGCGCTTGCCCCCCAGCCCGGCGAACATGTGCTGCCGAAAACCCGCTACAGCGGCTTTTACGGCACCGACCTGGCCACGATTTTGGCTGCGCACGGACCCGAGGAGGTGGAGGTGGTCGGCGTGTGCACCTCCATCTGCGTGATGGACACCGTCGGCGGGCTGGCCAACCGGGACTACCGGACCCTCGTAGCGCGCGACGGCGTGGCCGACTTTGACGCCGAGGCACACCAATTCGCCCTCAAACGCATGGAACGGTTGTACGGAGCGACCATCCAATGAGCTTTCCCGAGTTTCCCGGGCCCCTCTTCACCGACCTTTACGAATTGACCATGGCGGCCGGGTACTTCGACCGGAAAATGGATGACCCGGCCACGTTTTCCCTGTTCGTGCGGCCCCATCCCAGGCGGAGCTATTTCGTGGCTGCCGGGCTTCAGGCGGTGGTGGATGCGCTGACCCGCTTCCAATTCAGCGACGAGGAGATCGACTGGCTGGCGCAGACCGGCCGGTTCAGGCGCGAATTCCTGGCCCACCTGGCCACGCTGAGGTTCACCGGGGACCTCATGGCCATGGCCGAAGGGGAGATCTTCTTCCCCGACGAGCCCGTGATGGAGGTGACGGCGCCCCTGATCCAGGCCCAGATCATCGAGACTTACCTGATCAACACCGTGGGGGTTGCCAGCATGATGGCCACCAAGGCGGCCCGCTGCGTCCATGCGGCTGCCGGCCGCCCCCTCGTCGACTTCTCCCTGCGCCGCACCCAGGGCGGCCACGCGGGTATGGCGGTGGCCCGGTCGTCCTACATCGCCGGTTTTAAGGGCACCAGCAATGTGCTGGCCGGCAAGACCTGGGGAATTCCCGTCTCCGGTACCATGGCCCATTCCTTCGTGACCGCGTTTGAATCGGAAACCGATGCCTTCGAGGCCTACGCCGATCTGTTTCCGGACAGCGCCGTGTTTCTCATCGACACCTATGACACCCTGCAAGGGGCCAGGGCCGCCGCCACGGTGGGCAAACGCATGCGGCAGAAAGGAAGGGCGCTGCAGGGTGTCCGCCTGGACAGCGGGGATATGATCGCCCTGAGCCGGCAGGTGCGCCGGATACTGGACGAGGCGGGGCTGCCGGATGTCAAGATCGTTGCCAGCAGCGGCTTTGACGAGTATGCCCTGGAGCGCCTGATCACCGGCGGTGCCCGCATCGATGCCTTTGGCGTGGGAACGCGCATGGGCGTGTCCGCCGACGCGCCTTATCTGGATATGGTTTACAAGATGGTGCGGCTGGGCGTTCGGGATGTGCGCAAGATCAGCGAAGGCAAAATCACCCTGGCCGGTGAAAAACAGGTGTTTCGCGATGTCGCTGCCGACGGCCGATATGCAGGCGACGTCATCGGCGTGAGGGGGGAAACCGTAAGTGGCGCCGCCGCCCTATTGAAGCCGGCCATGGAAAACGGCCGGCCCGTGGGGCCGAGGCCGACGCTGGAAGCCATTCGGTCAGGTTTCGCCAAAAACTTCGAACGACTGGATCAGCGCCACAAACGTCTCGATGATGCACAAGCGTATCCGGTAAAAATCAGTAAGCGGCTGGGAGAGTTACAGAACAAGTGTTAAGCGAAGGATCGTATCGATTCAGTTGGAATACAATTGCTTAACACTCAACCACGTAAAGCTTGAAACGGTTCCCCAGCCCGACCCCGTTCTCCACGTTTCTATTTCAAACCCAGCGCTTCCCATCCGACTTAAAAGAGGATTCCCACATACCCCACAAAACTGTCTCCCGGACTCTTGTCGTAGCTGGTGGCGTAGGCCAGCTCAACGGCTTTTTCGGCGCCCATGGCCTTGCCGACAGCGATGGCGGCGGCGGCCGCCCCGCAGCAGCAGGCATTGTCGTTGCTCAGGCCTTCGCGGATGACGGCTTCCGGGTCCATGCGAATCATGGCATCGATTACGCGCCGATCGTTTTCGTCACGCACCCAGTCCACGGCTTTTTGACCGGCGCCCTTAGAGGTGAAGCCGTAGTTGGGACCGTAGTGGGTCAGATCCGTAGAGCCGATGACAACCATGCTCAAACCCAGTTCCCGGGCCGCCTCCACCACCGACCGGGCAAGCGCCAGGGTTTCGGCCGCCGGCGGCACCCCCATGGCCACGACCCGGGCATCCTTGAAAAAGTAACGGATAAAGGGCATCTGAAGTTCGATGGTGTTGTCCTGCTGGAAGCGGGTGGCGGTTTCCACTTGAAAGGTATGCCGGCGGGTCAATTCACCGGCCAGGGCCGTGTCCACGGCGATGGATCCAAAAGGGGTGTCCCATTCGCCGTCGGGCATGATGGTGCGCGGCGAGCGGCTGTGCAGGTGCATGCCGAACACGACGACCACATCGGGTGAGGCGGACCTGGCCAGCCGGTGGATCACGTTACAGGCGATGCTGCCGGAGAAGAACCAGCCGGCGTGGGGCACGATGCCCCCTATGGGGTTGGCCAGTGGGACGGGCGGGTTGCCGCCTTCTTCAAGAAACTGCTGGATCTGCGCTTCACAGGCCTTTCGGTCCGCCGGGTACCAGCTTCCGGAAAAAACGGATTTCCTCAGATTCATGGCAGTGCCTCCTTTTTGCCTTGACCCTTAAAAGATCCTGTTTAAAATGGACTTTTGGCTTTTCGGCGTATGCAAATTCTGTCATAGAAAAACGATTAGGTCACGGCTTTTTTTTTGCAGGATCGTGCTTATCGTATAGCCTGCAATGCAAACAGGCTGGGTCCAACGCTGCCGGTAACCATGCAAGCGAAAAGAGTTGTCAGTACCCCATTTTAACCTGGAGGATGCCATGTGGGATTATACGGAAAAAACCAAGGACCATTTTCTCAACCCGCGGAATGTCGGGTTCATCGACGATTTCGACGGAATCGGGGAGGTGGGTTCCCTGGCCTGCGGTGACGCGCTCAAACTAACCTTCAAGCTGGACGAAAGCAAGCGGATTGCCGACGCCAAGTTCCAGACCTTCGGCTGTGCCAGCGCCATCGCCTCCTCGTCGGCCCTGACTGAGATGATCAAGGGCATGAGCCTGGATGAGGCCGCCAAGGTCACCAACGAGGACATCGCCGATTATCTGGGTGGACTGCCCAAAGAGAAGATGCACTGCTCGGTCATGGGGCGGGACGCCATGGAAAAGGCCATCGCCTACTATCGCGGAGAAGCCGAGAAAAAGATCGAGGGCGAGATCGTCTGCGAGTGCTTCGGCGTGTCCGATGTACAGATCGAGCGGGCCGTGAAGGAAAACGGTCTGACCTCCATCGAGGATGTCACCGATTACGTGAAGGCCGGCGGCGGCTGCGGCAACTGCCACGACAAGATCCAGTTCATCATCGACAGGGTTCTGGGCAACGCCCCGCGGGCCGCCAAAAAGCCCGAAGCGTTGACCAACATCCAGAAAATCAAGATGATCGACGCCACCCTGGAGCGGGAAATCAAGCCGGCCCTGAACCAGGACGGCGGGGATATCGAACTGGTGGATGTGGACGGCAATCGGGTGATGGTCAAGCTGCGGGGTACCTGCGCGTCGTGCAGCAAATCCCAGATTACCCTGAAACATTACGTGGAGACCAAACTCAAGGAACTGGTTTCCCAGGATCTGGTCGTCGAGGAGGTGTAGCGCATGAAACCCATCTACATGGACAACAACGCCACCACCCGCGTCGCCCCTGAGGTGGTGGAAGCGATGCTGCCCTATTTTTCCGACCTCTACGGCAACCCCTCCAGCATGCACGCATTCGGCGGCAACGTGGGGGCCAAGCTCAAGGCCGCCCGCCAGCAGGTCGCTGCCCTGCTGGGCGCGCAGCCCGATGAAGTCCTGTTTACCAGCTGCGGAACCGAGAGCGACAGCACCGCCATCCACGCCGCTATCCGGGCCCATCCGGAAAAGCGGCACATCATCACCACCCGCGTGGAGCACCCGGCGGTGAAAAACCTGGGCGAACACCTGGCCAAAAACGGGTATCGGGTCACCTTCGTGCCCGTCGACCGGCAGGGGCGCCTGGACTTGGATTATCTTTACAAGAACCTCTCCGACGACACGGCCATCGTCAGCGTCATGTGGGCCAACAACGAGACCGGGACTATTTTTCCGGTCGAGGAGATCGCCGCAAAGGTGCGCGAGCGGGGCATCGTCTTTCACACCGATGCGGTCCAGGCCGTTGGCAAGATACCCATCAACATGGCCGACTCCGCCATCGACATGCTGTCGCTTTCCGGGCACAAGCTGCACGCGCCCAAGGGCATCGGGGTGCTTTATATCCGCAAGGGCACCAAGTTCGCCCCCTTTCTCATGGGCGGACATCAGGAAGGCGGACGCCGGGCCGGCACCGAGAATACCGCGTCCATCATCGGCATGGGCCGGGCCGCCCAGCTGGCCATGGACAGCATGCAGGACGAAAACACCCGGGTGCGGGCGTTGCGCGACAAGCTGGAGACCGAATTGCTCAAGCGCGTGCCGGCCAGCATGGTCAACGGCGACCCGGAAAACCGCCTGCCCAACACCACCAGCATCGCCTTCGAGTTCATCGAGGGGGAAGGCATCCTGCTGCTGATGGACCAATACGGGATCTGCGCCTCATCCGGTTCGGCCTGCACCTCCGGTTCCCTGGAGCCGTCCCACGTGCTGCGGGCCATGGGCGTGCCCTTCACCGCGGCCCACGGCTCCATCCGCTACAGCCTGAGCATCTACAACACCGAGGAAGAAATCGACTTTGTCATCGACAAGATGCCACCCATTATCGAACGCCTGCGTCGGATGTCGCCCTTCTGGAAGGAAGGCCGGATTGCATAGATAATGCCTCCTGACGGCTTGACCGGCCGTTGAAAACGAAGCGCGGTGTTTCCGGTTGAACCGGAAAACACCGCGCTTTTTGTTTTTCAGCCTGCCGCAGCGGGTAGTGCGGTTTCGTTTTTTTCTGCGAAAAACCGTTTAACCCATTTTTGCCTGCACCTGCGACTTCAGCCACCCGATCCAGGCGTCAAAGCCTGCTTCGGTCTTGGCCGAGATCTCGAACACCGGCATGCCCGGATGGATCTGGTTGATGGATGTGCGGGCCAGGTCCATGTCGAAATCCAGGTAGGGCAGCAGGTCGATCTTGTTGAGCAGGGTGGCGTCGCACTCGCGGAACATCAGCGGGTACTTGGCCGGCTTGTCCTCGCCTTCGGTGACCGACAGCACGACCACGCGCTTGTCTTCGCCGATGTCGAACTCGGCCGGGCAGACCAGGTTGCCGATGTTCTCCACGATGAGCAGGTCGATGGCGTCCAGGTCCAGGTCGGCCACGGCCCTTTCCACCACATGGGCCGCCAGGTGGCAGTCGCCGCCGAAGGCGTCGGTGTTGATCTGGGTTACCGGTGCGCCGGACTGGGCCAGGCGGTCGGCATCGTGGGTGGTGCAGATGTCGCCCACGATCACTGCGCAGCGCAGGTCCGACATGATGCGGGCCAGGGTTTTCTGCAGGGTCGTGGTCTTGCCCGAGCCCGGTGAACTCATCATGTTGAGCACGAAGACGTTGTTCTCGGCAAAAACGGTGCGCATGCGGTCGGCCATGATGTCGTTGGCGTCCAGCACCCGACGGACCACCTTGATTTCGCGGGTTCCCGATTTACGGGACTCCACGTCGTGGCCATGATCATGGTGGTGATGGTCGTGGGGCGCGTGCGTTTTATGGTCGTGGTGATAGCGTCTGGTCGTGCGATTGGCGATGAACCACATGGTTATTCCTCGTTGTCTTCGATTTCGATGGACTTGATGTCCAGTTCGCGGCCGGAAAGGATGTCGATGGCCCCGCTCTGGCAGGCCTTGCAGGTAAACACCGGCTCGGTGATCGTCCATTCGGCCCGGCAATCCTTGCAGCGGGCCACCACGGGCACCTCTTCGATGGCCAGTTCGGCGCCTTCCAGCGGCGTGTCCTTGACCACCAGGTCGAAGCAGAACCGCAGGCTGTCCGCCACGATGGCCGACAGCCTGCCCACCTGGAGGTTGACCCGCTGGACTTTGGCCCCTGTCATATCCGCCGGGATGGAAGCCTTGGCAATGTCCACGATCTCCATGGCGATGCCCATTTCGTGCATGGTTTTCTCCGAGGACCGAGGACGGAAGTCCGGTGCCTGAAGTCAGCGGTCGGATGACCGATTTCGGACCATAGGCCTCCGTCCTCCGACTTCCGTCTTTTTATTTGAATGTTTCGGCGCAGACATCACCCAGATAGGCCAGGTTCTCGCACACATGGATCCCATTGGCCTTCATGGCGGCCACCTTGCTCTGGCCGGTGCCGCTGCTGCCGCTGATGATGGCGCCGGCATGGCCCATGCGCCGTCCTGGCGGCGCCGTCAGGCCGGCGATGAAACCGACCACCGGTTTGGTGACGTTGGCCTTGATATAGTCGGCCGCTTTTTCTTCGGCGTCGCCGCCGATTTCGCCGATCATGACGATGCCTTCGGTGGCGTCGTCGGCCTGGAAACGCTCCAGGCAGTCGATGAAGTTGGTCCCGTTGACCGGGTCGCCGCCGATGCCGATGCAGGTGGTCTGGCCCAGGCCGGTGGTGGTCAGGGCGTGGACGGCTTCATAGGTCAGCGTGCCGGAGCGCGAGACCACGCCCACGTTGCCGGGGATAGCGATATTGCCGGGGATGATGCCGACCTTGGCCTCGCCGGGGGTCAGCAGACCGGGGCAGTTCGGCCCTACCACTCTCACTTTCTTCTGATCGAGATTGTTG
>NZ_JBUOIV010000076.1:0-19547 GCF_055467485.1 Desulfosarcina sp.
AAACTCGCGCACCGCCTTGCGCAGCATCTCCAGTTCCTTGGTCGGCTGAAAATCCATGGGGTCTCCTTTGTTTCCGCCACCGGCCGGAGGCCATCTGACGGTCACATTATTGGGATGATGATTAATTCGCTACGACAATTGACATGGACGTGAACAGGGTAATTGTTTCACCATGTAAAACAGCGTTTTGTTTTATAGCAAACAATGGCCCCGCACACAAGAATTTTGCAAGTTCGTTTCTTATCCCAACCTTGCGGGTGAACCGGTCCTGATCACGGTGTGGATACACGGTGAAATCCTATCCCGACACAGCCCGCCAGTGGCAAGGAAATAGCTTGACAAGGCGTAAGTCCTTCTGACACATCATTCTATAAAACAGCGTTTTGTATTATGAGACAACCCGGGAGAACGATGAACGCAATCGAAAAAGCCCTCACCCTCCTCGCGGCCTTCCAAGACGTCCACCCCACATGGGGCGTCAGGGAATTGAGTTCCCATTTGGGTTTCAGTCCGGCGACGGTCCAGCGCATTCTACAGTCCCTCAAGGCCCATGGTTTTGTCGACCAGGACCCCAAGACCCGCATTTACCGGCTGGGCAATGTTTACTTCAACTTCCTGCACACGCTCCAAAGCGCTTTTCCCATCACGCGGGCTGCCACACCTCACATGCAGCGACTCCTGTCCCAAACCCAGGAAACCGTTCACCTCAATGTCATCGATGGCCAGGAGCGACTCTGTATCGACACCTTGGAGTCGTCTCAATACCTGAAAGCCAGTATGCCCATCGGTAGTCGCTCTCCGCTTTTTGCCGGCGCATCTTCAAAATGCCTGCTGGCCTATTCCAGCCGGGCATTTATCGATTCATACCTTAAAAAGGCAACCTTGGCAGCGGTGACCCGCCACACGATCACCGACAAATCAAAATTGAAAGTGCAATTGCAGACCATTCGATCGAATGGGTATGCACTGAGCCTGGGGGAGAGAAACCCGGGCCTGGGCTCAATCAGCGCTCCCGTTTTCAATCACAAGGGACTTCTCCTTGGCGTTATCAGTCTGGCGATCCCGGAAATCCGCTACAATGACTTGGCTCACCGGTCTTTTTGCCTGGCCTGCACGCTCGAAACCACCGTGAAACTATCCTGCGAAATGGGGTATCGGCAGCTTACCCCCGCCCCAGAATCACAAAAGCCTTCGGAAGATTGACTCGCGAAGGCTATATTGCGTGATGATGCCAGCCATGGGCTTTAATTGAACCCCATTATTCGGGGAAACCACAGGACCACATCGGGAAGAAACGTTATCAACAGAAGGACAAAGATCTGGATGGCGATAAAAGGCAACACCGCCTTGGATACGTAAATCAGATCCCGGTTGGCGATAGCGCCGGTGATATACAGGCTGACGCCCATGGGGGGGGTGCAGTATCCGATAGCCAGGTTCACCGTCATGATCAGCCCGAAATGCATCCAGTTGATGTCGAAGGCATTCAGCATGGGCAGGAATACCGGGCCAAGAATCATGGTAGCCGAAATGATGTCCATGAACATGCCCACGATCAGCAACAGGATGTTCATGGCGATAAGAAAAACAGCCGGAGAGGTGATGGCCGAAAGAACCGTCTCGGTAATTCTGCCGGGGATGCTTTCAAGGGTCAGCAGCCTCCCGAAACAGGTGGCGCCGGCGACAATGATCAAAAGCGTTGCCGAGGTGACCGCCGAATTGATGGTTATTTGCTTCACCTGGCTCAATTTCATGGATTTATGGATAAACAGCTCGACGATGAAAGCATATACACAAGCCACCACCGCCGCCTCGTTGGCGGTAAACACGCCGGAGAAGATTCCCCCGAAAATGATCACCGGCAGCATCAGGGACCAGAAGCCCTCCTTGAAAACGGCCATGGTATCTGCAAAGGAGGGAATCGGCATGCGGACAATCTCTTTTTTATTGCGGAAAAAGAAGTAGGAATAAAGGCAAACCAGCAGCATGATTAAAATACCGGGAAGAAAGCCGGTAAGAAACAGCCCCTCGAGGGACACGTTGCTGATCATGGAGTAGAGAATCATACCGATGCTCGGCGGAATGATGACACCAAGGTTCGGTGAGGTGGTCATCAACCCCAGCGTATACTTTTCCGGATACCCATTCTCCAGCAGTGCCGGGATCATGAACCCGCCCAATGCCACCACAGTGGCGACGGTGGACCCCGATATGGCCCCGAAGAGCCCACAGGCCAGGACCCCCGCCATGCCTAACCCTCCCGGCAGCCAACTGACCATCGCATTGGCCACCTTGATCAGTTTCTCGACAATAGACCCGGCGGTCATGATATTTCCGCACAGGATGAAAAAGAGCACGACAACCAGAGCAAAATTGTCCATGCTTCGGAAAATCGTTTGAAACAGCAAGAGAACGGGAATTTCGGTAAAAAAGAGGAATCCAAGGACGGCTGTAAAAAAAAGGCACATGAAAACGGGGATGTAGGTGGCCATGCATCCCAAAAGAATCAGTAGGAGGATCACGTCGTTGAACTGCATATAGGGAAATCTCCTTGTCTTTCTGCTCCGGTTGGCTCAGGTGGTTTCAGTGTCCGCTTCGGCTTGCCTATAATCCTGGTAAATGACCTGCACTGTTCGAATGAACATCAGCACTCCGGTCAGTGGTAAAATGGCATACAGATAGACTAGCGGAATCTGCAGAATCAGCGTCTTTTGAAACGTCCTGGCCTGCATGGCGGCCATTTGCCACCCGTAAATCATCATCATAACAGAAAAGATCAGGATCACCGTGTTGCTGAAGTAGGTCAACGGTGTTTTCAATTTTGGAAACAGTTGCACTGACGCATCGATCTTGATCATCGAACGGTTTTTAACCGCTGAACAGCATCCGATAAAGGTGGTGTAAATGATCACTTCACGAACCAGTTCTTCGGACCAGGCCAGGGTGTAATTGAACCCGTAGCGCAGCACCACATTGAAAAATAGGGCGATCAGCGCTACCATGACGCTGATAAACAGCGTCCAGTCCTCGAAAAAGGATAACGCCCTATCCAGCACATTAAGCGTCTTTCCAGTCATCAACGGTCCTTTGCAATGGCGTTATAGACAAAAGGGGGTTTCAGCATTGGAAACCCCCTTTTGTCAAGATGTTATTTACATGCAGAACTTATTTGGTGTAGCCGATGAAGCCCTGAACTTCTTCAAGAAAATTGACCGGCCGATAGGTGTCTCCCGGATAGAGTTTGTTAATTTCCGCAGCGAAAGCCTGGTGCGTCTTGTCACCTTGTGCCTTCAGCGTTGCCATATCGGCATCCGAAAGCTTGAAAAATTCGATACCGGCGGCCTTGGCCTTTTCAATTTCATCAGTTTCCTGCTGAACGGTTTCGGTCCGGATCTTGGCGCAGACGTCATGCACCGTTTCCTTGAATGTTTTCTGGAGATCCGCGGGCAGACTGTTGAACCAAGCCTTGTTGAATATCCAGATAAACAGTCCCTGGGCATAATTCAACTGGGTAAAGTATTTGGCCACTTCAAATTTCTTTGTGATATTACAGACCATTGGCGTGTGATCCAGTCCGTCGATGACACCCTGTTTCAATGCGACCGGCACATCGGGCCACGGCATCACCACGGGATTGAAACCCCAGTTGCTGTAATTGAGCTGGTTGACCGCTGCCTCGGCAATTCGAAATTTGACTTTTTTGGCGTCGGCGATCGTTTTTACCGGCGTGGTTGTGGCCCAACCGTAGTTGCCGTAGCCGGTAATGTCCAGCCCCATGATACCCTGATGATCCATGGCCATCATGAAATGATCGAATAGTTGTCCGCTTCCGGCAAATTTATCTAGCTTTTCGAACGAGTTGATCAGAAAGGGCAGATTGACCACACCGAAACGCGGTCCTAAGTTAGTCGCTGCAACAGAACTGACGCCCATTCCCTGTATAGCCCCCATCTGTAACTGATTGAGCACCTCCACTTCACCACCCAGCATAGAGAACGGTTTGTAGTCCACGTAGATCTGACCGTTGGTGCGTTTCCACAGTTCATCACGGATGGCAAACCCTGCATACACGCCCTTGATCACCGGATGTGACACGTTGGACACAATACACTTGAATTTTGCGCCAGACGGGTCGAAACTTGGTTTCCAAGCATCCAAAGACGGCCCGGCCGCAATGACAGGGCTGATCCATAAACTAATAACCACCACCATCACACCTACCCACTTCACTGTTCTGTTACCAATCATCCGGCCCCTCCTTTTGTTCCCCCGCTGTTAGAAAAACGACTCGCTCCAAGCTACATACCAGCTACTTAACAGCTACTTATTTTTTAAGTCAAGCAAAATTTTTAAAGCTTATTCATCAAATGAAACCAAGTGCTATGTCCCCAGCACCGGGAAATCGCTTGAAATTTTCCGCATTCGGTTGGGTTGACGTCGTAAAGCGATAATTGCCCCGGGTTGCTCGTCTGCAACACCAAGGAATTACCTCAGCAACCATAGTCGAAGCCTTATTGCCGCCTGGTAATATTGGACAACAAGGGTTACACGATCGAGCGAATATCGAAAAAGGACCGGTATTGGAAAACGCAAAAAAATGGAATACCGGTATATAAAATCTGGAGAATGGGTGCAATCCGCGATCCTCGGAACGGCGGACGGTTATCGTTGGACACTCTCTCTATCGAATGGCCACGGAGAATCTCCAATGATGTGCATGCACTTGGATTAGGGTCCGATTACTGATCCTGCCTCAGCCAAGGACAAACAGGTAGGCTGGATACCAGTTTGACTGTGCAATCGTGCACAAAACAAAAAAATGGCAATTTGAAGTCAGTCGTCTATCGTTTATAGAAACATGGAGGAAAAGTCAAAGCAATAAAACCAGGAGAAAAAAAAAGGCCCTGATAAATCAGGGCCTTTTAAAAAGCATGCGGATCATGAATTCGATTATTTAACGGTAGCGTCAGGATCGGCTGATGCCTTGGCATCCTTTTCCATGGCGCCATCATCATCCACCGTGTCGGTATCTGATTCGTCGCCGGACGGTGCTGCGTGGATATCGGCAGCTGGGTCCGGGCTGTCACTATCGAGCGTTTCCGTTGATTTGCTTTCTTCGGCAGGCGCGGTTTCAGCCACCTGGGTATCCGTTGCAGCCGGTTTGTCTGCGATTTTTGCCTTGGTCTTTTTGGTCTTGGCCGGCGCGGCGGCATCTGAACTGACCAACTCGACAAGCGTCATGGCCGCGGCATCGCCTGGCCGCCGGCCGATCTTTACGATCCGCGTATAGCCGCCGTTAATTGAACCGAATCGCTCAGAGGCCTCTTCAAATATCTTATGCACGACGTCCTTTTCTCGAACGATGGACATGGCCAGCCGCCTGGCATGAAGATCGCCTCGTTTTGCCAGCGTTACAATATGATCGGCCCACCTGCGCAGCTCTTTGGCTTTGGCATCGGTGGTTTTGATGCGATCGTGCTTAAGCAGCGAGGTCACCATGTTTCTGAACATCGCCTGTCTGTGGCTCGTGGTTCGATTGAGTTTTACACCGCTTTTTCTATGTCTCATTGGAACGTTTACTCCCCTTCTTCGACGGATTCTTCAGGCGGGACAAAGCTGTCAATTTTCATTCCCAACGATAGCCCCATTTCAGACAGAACTTCCTTAATCTCATTAAGTGATTTTCGGCCGAAATTTTTGGTTTTGAGCATCTCGTTCTCGGTTTTCTGGACCAGTTGGTAAATCTTCAAGATCTCGGCATTCTTAAGGCAGTTGGCGCTTCTCACGGACAGTTCGAGTTCCTCGACGCTTCGATATAAATTGTCATTGAATGCCGGTTTTTCCGACTCATCTTCACTTCCATCCTGCTGCGGCTCGGCATCTTCGTCAAAATTGATAAAAATGCTAAGCTGTTCCTTAAGTATTTTTGAGCTGTAGGCAACGGCATCCTCAGGAGCCACACTTCCATCGGTCCACACTTCCAGTGTCAGTTTGTCGTAATCGGTCCGCTGCCCGACACGCGCATTGCCCACTACATAATTGACCCGCTTGACCGGTGAAAAGACCGCATCGATGGGGATCGTACCGATCGGCGCGTCCTCGTCCTTGTTCGCCTCCGCGAGGGAGTAGCCCTTGCCCGCCTTGACCACCATGGTCATATTCAGACTACCGTCCGCGGCGAGGGTGGCAATGTGCTGTTCAGGGTTCAAGATCTCCACGTGCCCGTCATCGCTGGTGATGTCTGCCGCCGTCACGATACCTTCACCGGAAGCCTCGATCCGGATGGTCCGCGGGGTGGCATCATCCATCTTCAGACGGACCTCTTTGAGGTTCAAGATGATCTCGGATACGTCTTCATTCACACCCGGAATAACACTGAACTCATGCTCTACCGATTCGAACCGGACGGACACAATGGCAGCACCGTATAAAGACGAAAGGATAGTTCTTCTCAAAGAATTCCCAAGGGTTATACCGAATCCTCTTTCCAGCGGCTCACATACAAACTTGCCATAGGATTCGGTACTGCTGACGCGAATTCTTTCGGATTTTATCATTTCGCGCCAGTTCATGTACATAAGTTCGTTTTTAACCATTACATTTTCTCCAAGCGGATTTATTATCAATGCAGCAAGGTTTTCTCAAAAAGTTTCGTGCTCAACGATAAAACGACCCATTTATTTGGAGTAGAGCTCGACAATGAGTTGTTCCTGCATCGGCAGAGTAAGGTCTTCGCGAACCGGGAAGCTTTTAATTTCGCCTTTGAACTTCTCTTTTTCGACGGCAATCCACTGTGGCAGTCCCCTACGAATCACCGCATCCAGAGAATCGATGATGGCCTGAACCTTTCGGCTCTTTTCAGCCACCTCTATCGTATCGCCGACATTCACCAAGTAGGAAGGAATGTTGACCCGTTTGCCGTTGACGACAAAGTGGTTATGCCGCACGAAATGGCGACCCTGCGTTCTGGAATTGGCGAAGCCGAGACGATATACGACGTTATCCAACCGACGTTCGAGAAGGACCAGCAGGTTCGTGCCGGTAATGCCCTTTTTCCGGTCGGCCTTTTCGAAAAACAGCCGGAACTGCTTTTCGGAAAGGCCGTAGGTGTTCTTGACTTTCTGTTTCTCGCGAAGCTGAATGCCGTAATCGGAGGGCTTGCCTCGACGCCGCTGCCCATGCTGTCCGGGGGCGTAACCTCTCCGGTCGAATGCGCATTTATCGGAATAGCAGCGATCTCCCTTTAAAAACAATTTCATATTTTCACGTCGGCATATCCTGCAGACGGATCCTCTGTATCGGGCCAATTCGTCCTCCTTTTAAACCAGACCTTTGTGTGGCGCGTTTCGTATACCGGTCATCGACGGCAAGCCGCCTATACCCGTCTCCTTTTGGGAGGCCGGCAACCGTTGTGTGGGATCGGGGTGACATCCTTGATCATAAGGACATTAAAACCCGCGGCCTGAAGGGCGCGAAGTGCAGATTCACGGCCTGAGCCCGGCCCCTTGACATATACTTCTACACTTTTCATCCCATGTTCCATGGCTTTTTTGGCCGCGTCTTCCGCGGTCAACTGGGCGGCGAAGGGAGTACTCTTGCGCGATCCCTTAAAACCGTGGACACCTGCGCTGGACCATGAAACCACGTTTCCCATGGCGTCGGTTATCGTAACGATAGTGTTGTTGAACGTGGACTGAATATGAACAACCCCACTGGAGATGTTCTTTCTTTCCTTCTTTTTGGTTTTGGTCTTTTTAGGCATTTATTTATTCCTGACAGATGATGGATTACTTTTTGGCAGCGCTCTTTTTCTTGATGGCGGACCGTTTGGGGCCTTTACGTGTCCTGGCGTTGGTGCTGGTCCGCTGGCCATGTACCGGCAGGGATCGTCTATGCCTGAGGCCGCGATAACAGCCCAGGTCCATAAGCCGTTTGATGTTCATGGAAACTTCTGTCCGAAGCTCCCCTTCCACTTTGAGTTCACTATCGATTACCTTGCGAATGCTGTTTATCTCAGCTTCGGAAAGATCGTCTGTACTGGTATTCGGATCGATCTTGAGCTTGCTGAGGATCCGATTGGAAACAGTTCTTCCGATACCATAGATATAGGTCAGTCCGATTTCTATCCGTTTACGTCTAGGTAAGTCTACACCAGCGATTCTTGCCAAAGCTCAACCTCCTCTAACCTTGCCTCTGTTTGTGTCTCTTGTTCTCGCAGATAACCCGAACGGTTCCTTTTCGCTTGATGATTTTGCACTTGCTGCAAATCTTCCTAACGGATGCTCTGACCTTCATTGTCTACTCCTTCGTACCGCAGGGCAAATGGGTTAATCGCTGTTGCCGGTCTTTTCCGTTCATGGGATGCGAACCCTTGCCAGTTATTTTGAGCGATAGGTGATTCGTCCCCTTGACAGGTCGTAGGGAGAAAGCTCCACCGTGACCTTGTCTCCAGGTAGGATCTTAATAAAATGCATTCTCATTTTGCCGGAGATATGCGCCAGGACTTGGTGTTTGTTTTCAAGCTCGACCTTGAACATCGCGTTCGGCAGCGTTTCTAAGACAATGCCTTCAACTTTGATGGCCTCTTCCTTGGGCATTCCGATCTCCTGCACGTTTCGTTGTGTAAATGTAAATCTGTGAACTGCGTATCACGATCATAGCAAGGGTGTTTATCGTCTTCCCCGAATGCCACCCTTTTTCAAGAATCCCTCGTAGTGACGGGTGAGCATGTGCGACTCCATCTGTGCGACCGTATCGATCGCCACACCGACGACAATCAGTAGCGCCGTTCCGCCAAAATAGAAGGGTACGTTGAAACGACTGATTAAGATGGACGGCAGGACGCACACCGCCGACACATAGATGGCGCCACCTAGAGTAATGCGCGTCAGCACCCGGTCGATGTAGTCAGCCGTACGTTTACCAGGCCGAATGCCCGGTATGTAACCGCCATTTTTTTTCATGTTGTCCGCCACATCGACCGGGTTGAATGTCACTGCCGTGTAGAAGTAGCAGAAAAAGAAAATGAATCCGACGTATAACAACTCGTAAAATAAATTGCCGGGACGCATCGAATCGGCGATGGCCTTCATCCAGGGGATCGTGATGAAACTGGCGATGGTCGCCGGAAACATGATGATCGAGGATGCAAAAATCGGGGGTATCACCCCTGATGTATTGATTTTAAGCGGCAGATGCGTACTCTGTCCGCCATACATGCGCCGGCCGACCACTCGCTTGGCATACTGCACCGGTATGCGCCTCTGCCCCTGTTCCACAAAGATGATAAAACCGACGACGATCACCATGAGCAGCAGGAGGATGACGATGGCGAAAATGTTCATTTCGCCGGTGGACACCAATCGAAAGGTGTTCATGATTGCGGCTGGCATTCGGGCGACGATGCCGGCGAAGATGATCAGCGAAATTCCATTTCCAATACCCCGCTCGGTAATCTGTTCACCCAGCCACATAATAAATGCGGTGCCGGCGGTCAGCGTGAGAACCGTCATTATCCGGAACCCCCATCCGGGAACCATTACGATCGCGGCGCCGCCGGGTGATGTCATGCTTTCCAGCCCGATGCTGATACCTAAACCCTGGATGATACTGAGCACCACGGTTCCGTAACGCGTGTACTGGGTAATCTTCTTTCTACCCTGTTCCCCTTCATTCTTCAGCCGCTCCAGATGAGGAATCACCACGGTGAGCAGTTGCAGGATAATCGAGGCACTGATGTAGGGCATGATGCCGAGGGCGAAAACGGAAAGCTGCTCGAGTGCACCGCCGGAAAACATATTGAATATGCCGAAAATGGTTCCTTCCATTTTAGCGAAAAAGGAAGCCAGGGCGACGGCGTCTATTCCGGGCGTCGGTACGTGAACGCCGATTCTGTATACGAAAAGCAGGGCCAACGTATATAGAATGCGCTTTTTGAGTTCGGGGATCTTGAAAATATTTCCGAATCCGCTGCCAACCATGTTCAGATGACCTCTATCTTTCCGCCAACGGCCTCAACTTTTTGTCTGGCGCTGTCGCTGATATGGTTGATTCGAACCGTTACGGGGACCGTTACTTCCCCTTTCCCCAACAATTTAATGCCATCCCGATCACCTTTTACAAGGCCGTTTTTGATCAAGGCCACCTCGTCGACCACCGACTGCGATTCAAAACGGTTTAAATCTTTAACGTTGACGATGGCGAAGGTTTTCTTAAAGGGGTTTTTAAACCCTCGTTTCGGCAGTCGGCGATGAATCGGCATCTGACCGCCTTCATATCCGGGCCTTACGCCGCCGCCTGAGCGGCAATTCTGACCTTTGCTTCCTTTTCCGGCCGTTTTCCCGGAACCTGAGCCGACGCCGCGTCCGACGCGCTTTCTAGTTTTTCGCTGACCCTTTTCAGGTGCCAAATCGTTGAGTCTCATCGATTATATCTCCTCGGCAACCACCAGATGGGATACCTTTTCAACCATTCCTCGCACGGAAGGGCTATTTTGCAGTTCAACGGTGCGGTTAAGCTTGGTAAGCCCCATTCCCCGTAAAACGTTGCGGTGTTTTTCCGGCCGTCCGATCATGCTTTTTACCAATGTGATTTTCAGCATTTTACTCATCGTTCGCTTTCCTTACCTTATCTTAAATCCTGGACCTTTAGTCCGCGTCTGGCCGCCACCGACTCGATGCTCTCGAGTTGTTTCAGACCGTCTACGGTGGCCTTGACGACATTATGGGGGTTGTTGGTCCCCATGCATTTCGTCAGGATGTTCTGGACACCTACAGCCTCCAGTACAGCCCGCACCGCCCCGCCCGCAATGAGGCCGGTTCCGTCCGAAGCAGGTTTCAACATCACCCGGCCCGCGCCGAATCGACCAACGACCTTGAAGGGAAGCGTTCCTTCCGTCAGCGGTACCTTCACCATGCTCTTTTTGGCCTTTTCAACGCCTTTTCTGATGGCTTCAGGAACCTCCCCTGCTTTCCCGAGCCCATATCCGACACTGCCTTCACCGTCACCAACGACGACAATGGCGCTGAAGCTGAAGCGACGACCGCCCTTGACCACTTTAGCCACACGGCTGATGTGAACAACTTTATCGATCAGTTGGTTTTCTTCGGTATCTTGCTTGAACAAGGGTCTGCCTCCTTAACTGGTGTGTACTAAAAATCCAAACCCGCTTCCCGGGCTCCGTCGGACAAAGCTTTGACGCGTCCATGATATAGAAAACCGTTGCGGTCGAAAACGACCTTCTTCACGCCTTTGTCCATGGCCCGCTGGGCAAGCAGCTTTCCGGTGAATACCGCCTTGGCGACTTTGCTTTCAAAGGTGGGCTGATCCTTCACCGATTTTTCATTGCTGCTGGCAGCGGCGATGGTCCTGCCGGTGGTATCATCCACAATCTGGCCGTAAATGTGTTTGGCGCTTCTGAAAACGGAGAGCCGTGGCCGTTCCACCGTGGCGATGATTCTTTTGCTTATTCTTTTTTTACGCTTCAGCCAGATTTTCTTTTTTTCTTTAGTTGAACCCATATTCCAATCCTTTAGTGGCCGCCATTCATCGGTTGTCCGGCAAAAATGATGATGCGCCGTCGACGGTTATTTGGTACCGGTCTTCCCGGCCTTGCGCTGGATGTGCTCTTCGGCGTATTTTACACCCTTGCCTTTATACGGCTCCGGTTTTCTCAGTTTTCGTATCGAAGCGGCGGTCTGTCCGACTTTTTCCTTATCGATACCGGTGAGCTTGATGACATTGTTTTTATCGACCGTGGCATCGATCCCATCGGGCAGAGGGAAATCGATAGGATGGGAATATCCCAGGTTCAGCACAATTGATTTTCCCTTCATTTCGGCCCGGTAGCCAATACCGTTGATCTCAAGGGTTCTCTCGAATCCCTTGCTGACCCCATCAACCATATTGGCCACGAGGCTGCGGGTCAGTCCCTGAAGAGAGCGGGTTTTCCGATCTTCCTGATCGATGATCACCGAAATAGTGTTGTCCTTGATGGACAGATCGACCGCAGGGTGGATGGTTCGGGTCAATGTTCCCTTATCCCCCTTGACAACCAGTTCTCGATTTTTAAAATCGATTTTGGTCTTTGCGGGGAGCATGATTACTTTTTTGCCTACTCGAGACATTTATCGCACCTCTTATTTGCATCCTGTAACGACCAGGGTTAGTTCCGGACCAGGGACGGTGTCAGTCCTTTTGATGTTGCATTCTACCAGAGGGTGCAAAGCACTTCGCCGCCGATGTTTTTCTCTCTAGCCGCCTTATCTGTCATGACCCCTTGAGAGGTGGACATGATGGCAATCCCCAAACCGTTGTATATAGGCATCACGGATTTGGCGTTGAGATAGGTACGTCGACTGGGCTTGCTGATCCGCTCAATGTTGATGATGGTGGGTTTCTGTGCACCGGTGTACTTGAGGTGGACGCGAAGGATGCCCTGTTTTCCATCATTGATGAACTTGTAGTTGCGGATATAGCCCGATTCTTTGAGAACCCTGGCGATCTCTGTTTTTATCTTAGATCCGGGAATATCAACGCTGTTGTGCTTCGCTTTCCCGGCGTTCCTGATGCGGGTTAACATGTCGGCAATCGGATCGCTCATCGCTGTTTCCTACTCTAATTTATAGTTAAATTTGATATTTTATATCACCAACTGGACTTGACAACTCCAGGGAGCCTGCCCTGGGAAGCCAGGTTGCGGAAGCAGATTCGGCAAATTCCGAACTTTCTGATGAACGCCCGAGGCCTTCCGCATATGGGGCATCGATTGTACGCCCTTACGCTGAACTTCGGCTTCCTTTTTACCTTTTCTCTGAGTGATGTCTTCGCCAATGCTCTCTCCTTGTTACTACCAGGCTTGTTAATTCTTGAAAGGCATCCCCATCAACTTGAGGAGTTCTTTTCCCTCTTCATTACTTTTGGCCGTCGTTACGATGCTGACATTCAAGCCTTTGATTTTATCAATCTTGTCATATTCGATTTCAGGGAATATCAGCTGCTCTTTGACACCCAGCGAATAATTCCCAGCACCGTCAAAGGCTTTGCCGGAGATGCCTCTGAAGTCCCTGACGCGGGGCAGGGCTACATTGACCAGCTTGTTGAGAAAATCGTACATCCGTTTCTTGCGCAGCGTGACCATGCAGCCGATAGGCATGCCTTCACGCAGCTTGAAGGAAGCGATTGACTTCTTGGCCCGCGTGACCACCGGTTGCTGACCCGAAATCTGTTTGAGTTCCTCGACGGCCGAATCGATAATTTTGATGTTGTGGATTGCCTCTCCCAGCCCCATGTTGATCACGATCTTTTCAATTTTCGGAATCTGCATGGGATTGGTATAGTTGAACTTCTCCTTGAGTTTCGGCACCACCGTCTCATCATAGAAAGTTTTGAGCTGTGACATGTTGTTCCTCCGAGAGCCTCCCGTTTAGCGGGCCCTATGCATCTATAATTTCACTGCATTTTCTGCAGATGCGGACCTTCTTGCCATCGTCCAGGGTTTTGGTTTTCACCCGCACGGGTTCAATGCACTTGTTGCACATCAACATCACATTGGACCAGTGGATCAGCGCTTCACTCTCAAGGATCCCGCCCTGTCTGTTCTGAGCGTTAGGCTTCGTGTGCCGTTTCACGACATTGATATTCTCGACCAGGAGTCGGTTCTTTTTCCCGCTGACCTTGAGGACCTTTCCGACCTTACCTTTATCTTTGCCGGCGATGACCTTAACCTTGTCATCTTTTTTTATTTTAATTGAATCTCTGATCATTTCGTTTTCTCCACGAAGCGGGGCCTTAAATTATAGCACCTCGGGTGCAAGTGATACGATTTTCATAAATCGCTTGGCACGAAGCTCTCTGGCAACCGGCCCGAAGATACGAGTGCCCAGAGGTTCACGCTGGTTGTTGATCAACACGGCGGAGTTGTCATCAAAACGGATGTAAGACCCATCGGGCCTTCTGATCTCCTTTTTGGTCCTGACCACGACTGCCTTGAGAACATCGCCCTTCTTAACCTTGGCGTTGGGGATGGCTTCTTTCACGGTGACCACGATAATGTCACCGATACCCGCATACCGCCTTTTGGAACCCCCCAAAACTTTGATGCAGTAAACCGCACGTGCGCCCGAGTTGTCCGCCACCGTCAGTTTTGTTTCGGCCTGAATCATGTTTATCGTCCTTTATCGCTATACGGCTTTTTCGATAATGTCGGTGATGCGCCACCGCTTGAGCTTGCTGATCGGCCGAGATTCCGTAATCAGCACCTTGTCTCCGATGTTGCAGCGATTGTCATTATCGTGAGCGGCGAATTTGTTGCGTCGTCTGATATATTTCTTGTAAAGTGGATGCTTAACCAACCGTTCAACCTGTACGACGGCAGTTTTGTCCATCTTGTCGCTGACCACAGTACCAACGAGTTGTCTCTTTATTCCACGATTTTTCATGACCGCATCTTAGTCTTTTGTATGGGTTTATATTTTTTCGTTCAAAATGGTTTTCAACCGGGCGATGTCCCTCTTGGTTTCCCCAATTTTTTTGGGGTTTTCAAGCTGCCCGATTTCATGCTGAAACCGTAGATTGAACAAGGCTTCCTTCAGGTCGAGTACCTTCTGCTGAATCTCTTCGGCATTGAAGTCTCTGATTTCGGTCGCTTTCATTATAGCTCGCTCCTCTCCACAAACCGGGTTTTAATGGGAAGTTTGTGGGCAGCAAGGCGAAGCGCCTCCTGAGCCATTTCCCGGCTGACACCGGTCATTTCATAAAGCACGCGCCCGGGCCGTATAACTGCCACCCACCCTTCAGGTGCGCCCTTTCCTTTACCCATACGGACTTCGGCGGGCTTCTTGGTGAAGGGTTTGTCCGGGAATATGCGGATCCAGATTTTCCCCCCTCTTTTTACGTGACGCGTCATGGCAATACGTGCCGCTTCGATCTGTTTGGAGGAAATTTTTCCGCAATCCGTGGCCTGCAATCCAAATTCTCCAAAACTCAGATCGCTGCCCCGGTAAGCGGCCCCTTTCATTCTTCCCTTTTGACTCTTACGATATTTGACCTTTTTAGGGCTCAGCATTTCGTATCTCCCGCAAGCCTAACCACGAATTTCGGCTTGATCCTTTTTGAGAATTTCGCCATGGAATACAAACACCTTGATTCCGACGATTCCATAAGTGGTGCGGGCTTCGGTGGTACCATAGTCGATGTCCGCCCGCAGGGTGTGCAAGGGTACCCGCCCTTCACGGTACCATTCGGTGCGGGCCATTTCAGCACCGCCGAGCCGCCCCGAGCAGATGATCTTCACGCCCTGGGCGCCGAACCGCATGGCGGAGGAGACCCCGCGCTTCATGGCACGCCTGAATGCGACCCGCCGTTCAATCTGCATGGCCACGTTTTCTGCGACCAGTTGGGCATCCACTTCCGGTTTTCTGACTTCCTGAATGTCGATCAGCACTTCCTGGCTCACGCGACCTTCAAGTTGTTTCTTGAGCTTTTCAATCTCCGAGCCCTTCTTTCCGATAACAATGCCGGGACGCGCCGTGAATATCCGAAGTCTGACCCGCCGGGTCGATCGTTCAATTTCAATTTTAGCGACGCCGGCATGATGAAGCTTTTCTTTGATGAACTTGCGAATCTGATAGTCCTCAAAGATGTAATCTGCATATTTTTTGCCGGCAAACCAACGGGATTCCCAGGTTTTTACGATCCCCAGCCTCAGTGAGATAGGGTTGACTTTCTGGCCCAAGCTGTTTCCTCCTTACTGTACGGAACCTTCTGCTAACACAACGGTAATGTGTGCGGTTCTCTTTAGTATGCGCGCCCCTCTTCCCCTGGCCCTCGCCTTGAACCTTTTTAGGGACGGTCCCTGATCGACAATCAAATTTCTGACAATCAACTCGTCCACGTCGATGCTCGTGTTCTGATCTGCATTGGCAACGGCGGAGCGAACAATTTTTTCGACGATGCCGGCAGATTTTTGCGGCATGAATTTCAGTGCGTTTATGGCTGCCTCAGCCGGTTTACCCTTGATGGCATCGACAAGCATCCTCACTTTCTGAGGTGAAATTCGCACATATCGTTGTGTAGCTCTGACCTCCATTTAGGGCCTTCCTTTTTTATCTTTTTACCTTGGATTTCCTGTCCGCGGCATGCCCGTAGTAGGTCCGCGTCGGAGAAAACTCGCCTAGTTTATGCCCAACCATATTTTCGGTAACGAACACCGGCAGAAACTTTCGGCCGTTATGCACGGCGAGGGTAATGCCGACCATTTCGGGCAGAATGGTCGAACGCCGTGACCACGTTTTGATTACCTGGTTGCTCCGGGTGCCTTGGGCCGCAGACACTTTTTTGAAAAGTTTCGGGTCGATAAAAGGACCTTTTTTTAACGAACGGGGCATGATGTCTCCTGCTGATTTTCCATTCCAACTGAACATCCGGCGAACTGGTGCGGGATTGCTCAGAAGTGGGTAGATAGCTACTATTTCGTACGTCGCTTGACGATGTAGCGATCGGTGCGCTTGTTCTTTCGGGTTCGGTAGCCTTTGGTCGGCACGCCCCAGGGAGAACAGGGATGTCTGCCGCCGGAAGAACGCCCCTCGCCACCGCCCATGGGATGGTCAACCGGGTTCATCGCCACACCGCGGACCTTGGGCCGACGACCTTTCCATCGGTTGCGTCCCGCCTTGCCTAAAGAGACGTTTTCGTGGGTGATGTTGCCCAGCTGGCCGACCGTGGCCTTGCAGGTAAGCAGCACCATCCGAACTTCACTTGAGGGCAGTTTCACCAGCGCATACCGATCTTCCTTGGCCATCAGCTGCGCAAATGTTCCGGCACTGCGAACGATCTGACCGCCCTTGCCGATCCTAAGCTCGATATTGTGAATGTGTGTACCCAGCGGAATGTTGGCCAACGGCAGCGCGTTACCCGGCTGAATATCCGCCTCGGCCCCCGACATCACCGTGTCACCGACAGCCAGTTTAAGCGGTGCGATAATATAGCGTTTTTCGCCATCCGCGTAGTGCAACAGGGCGATGCGGGCGGACCGGTTGGGATCGTATTCGATCGCGGCCACTTTTGCAGGGATACCGTCCTTGTCACGTTTGAAATCGATGATGCGGTAATACCGCTTGTGTCCACCACCCCGCCGCCTGCTGGTAATTCGGCCGTTTACGTTTCTACCGCCTGATTTTTTAAGAATGCTGAGCAGGCTTTTTTCAGGGGTGGTCTTGGTCACCTCTTCAAAACCGGCAAAACTCTGGAAACGTCGACCCGGGCTGGTCGGTTTAACTTTTTTAACTGCCATCGTTATACTCCTAGCGTCTATACACCTTCGAAGAAATCAATCCGTTCACCGGGCATCAGGGTAACGATGGCTTTTTTCCAGTCCTTGCGTTTCCCTAAGATCCGTCCCCGCCGCTTGATTTTTCCCTTGACATGGACCGTGCGTGTTCTGGCCACTTTAACGCTGAAGATCTTCTCGATGGCCCGGGCAATCTCGACGCGGTTGGCGTGCATATCCACTTCGAAAGAGAGCTGATTGTTCTCTTCTTTCTGGATATTTGTTTTTTCGGTGATCACGGGTCGCTTTATAATGTCATACTGATTCATCAGCCCAATCTCCCCTCTATCCCTTCAATAGCCGGCTGAACAAGAACCAGCTTGGGGTATTTAAGGATGTCGTAAACATTCATCCCCTGCATCTGAAGAATCTTGACACCAGGCACGTTGCGGGAGGAAAGCTCCAGTCGTTCGTCCTTTTCACTGATGATGATCAGCGCCTTTTCAGCCTTGAGCGCTTTGATGACACCCGCGAAAACCTTGGTTTTGATCTCATCGAGATCAATCTTGTCCACGACGACCAGTTGCTGGTCCTGAGCTCTGCACGTCAGCGCCATCTTCAGCGCCATTTTTCGTACCTTTTTGAGCACCTTTTGTGTGTAATTCCTCGGGTCCGGACCGAAAACCGAGCCGCCACCCCGAAGGACCGGAGACTTGATGTCTCCCTTTCTCGCCCGTCCCGTGCCTTTTTGCCGGTAAAGCTTGTGGCGACTGCCCTTGACGTCGGACCGATGCTTGACAGAAGCCGTTCCCGCCCTTTTGGCAGCCAATTGGGCGATGACGACTTGGTGCAGGACGCTCTTTTTAACCGGAACATTGAAAATCGAGTCTTTCAGTTCGGTCTGGGAGACAACCTCTCCGGCGATATTTACTACATCAACAACAGCCATAATGTCCCTCGTCCACTGCGCTCCCGCAACCCAGTCGTTTCAAGAGACGAAACGCTTTGTTGACGGTGCCTGAAGTCCTGATGATTATGCGAACAGGACCTTGTTAATCGTTACGATTCCAGAACGGCACCCCGGGAGGGGGCCTTTCAGCAGAATGAGATTCTCTTCCGGTCGAATATCGACGATTTCCAGATTTCTGACCGTTTTTGTATCTCCGCCATACTGTCCGGGCATCCGCTTTCCCTTGATGACCTTTGACGGCCAGGCACTGCAGCCGATAGATCCGGGCCTGCGGTGACAATGACCGCCGTGGGTCTCTCGTCCGCCGCCGAACCCGTGGCGTTTGATCACGCCTGCAAATCCGCGCCCTTTGGATGTGCCGGTCACATTGACCTTTTCGCCGATGGCAAAAATTTCGGTTCCGACGGCCTGCCCCACCGTGTAGTCATCCGGGTTGTCTACCTGCACTTCCTTCAGGGTGGTAAAGCAAACGCTCCCGCTCTTTTTGAAGTGTCCCTTGAGGGGCTTGGTGGTTTTTGACTCTTTTTTGGCGCCGAAGCCCAATTGAAGAGCCTTGTATCCGTCCGTCTTCTCACTCTTGACCTGGGTAACTACACAGGGCCCCACCTGCAAAACCGTGACAGGGATGTATTTTCCATTGGGCGCGAACAACGAAGTCATGCCCAGTTTTTTTCCTACCAGTCCTTTGCACATCTCTTTTATCCCGTGTTAATGCCCGCGTTATAATTTGATCTCCACATCAACGCCAGGAGACAGATCAAGCTTCATGAGCGCATCGACGGTCTGCTGGGTCGGTTCAAGAATGTCCAGCAACCGCTTGTGAGTCCGCATCTCGAACTGCTCTCTGGATTTCTTGTCCACGTGGGGAGATCTCAAGACGCAGAACTTATTTATTGTTGTCGGCAAGGGAATCGGGCCCACCACTTTGGCCCCAGTCTTGCGGGCAGTGTCGAATATATCGCTGGCCGACTGGTCCAGAAGCTTGTGATCGTAGGCCTTGAGCCGGATCCTGATCTTGGAGTTCATTATCATTGTTTTAGGCTCTCTTTTTATTCAATTATATCGCTGACGACACCGGCACCCACCGTACGGCCGCCTTCACGAATGGCGAACCGAAGCTCCTTCTCCATGGCGATCGGCGTAATCAGTTCAGCCGTGATCGCCACGTTGTCACCAGGCATCACCATCTCCACACCTTCCGGCAGATTCAATATCCCCGTCACGTCCGTCGTACGGAAATAAAACTGCGGCCGGTAACCGTTGAATAACGGCGTGTGGCGACCGCCCTCTTCCTTGCTCAAAATGTAAGCC
>NZ_JBUOIV010000077.1:0-17914 GCF_055467485.1 Desulfosarcina sp.
GCCTCTTCGATCATTTTCATGAAGTTCGGCAACGCCACGGCCAGCGGCAGCACCATGTATGGGTAGGCCACCATGTTGCGCAGGGGCAGGATCCCTATTTCACGGGGGATCCGCTTAAGGTCGCCGTCGTTATCCTGTGACTTGAAAAGATTCAGCGCCATGACCCGTCGCTTTGATTGTGGGTGATGCCGGTCCTCGGACAATGCCCTAACATCGGGTTTTGCTTGTTTCAGCAGACCGGATTTTTTCAGGTTGGCCTTGATATACGACCAATGCAGCATCAAATGGATGGCGACAGCTAACAGAAAAAGCATGGCCAGCCAGGTATGCACCTCCATCAGCAGATGGCGGATCTCCATCAGAATTCCCTCCCGCCGCCCGCCTCCGTGCGGCAGCACCCGCCAGTTGATCAAGCCGGTTACGGCCAACAGCGAAAAAAGGATGAAGGTGACGATATTTACCGTCCACAGTTTCAAATGCTTTGGCCATGGCATGGATCGCTCCTTTTTTATAGACCAACTATGCAAATCGAAAACCATAAACGTATGGGTCTTCACATGCCAGGAAATACCGGGGCTGGAAGGGATGGGATTACCTGTTGGTGAGTGCTGCAAGTGGCTGGGTTGCGTTTATTGGACGGAGTCAGTCAGAGCAGGGAGCCTCATTCTCCGATGACGAGCGAGATCCCGGTATATTGATCCCGAAGGCGTCACTTTTTTACAACATGTAAAGAGAACCGACACGTTCATGGACAGCCAGTGTCGCGGCAACGGGTCCAGCTGACCCGCGACGAGCTGGTTTCAGCGAACCGTGTCCCCAGTGATCTAAAAAAATGTGGACCCGAGCGGTACGAATGGGCTGCGCACTGCCACATTTATCCACGGTGCACAACTATCCTATGGTTATTCCGGTCAAATGAAAATGGTCAAAAATACTCATTTTTTTTCATGTATAATGGGTAATTTTGTGGATTGTCAGCCGATGGCAGGTCCTGATAGGTAGATCTTATAACCGGTTGCTCCAAGCGGTTCAATCGGGTTGCTGCGTGCCGGTTTTCCCTGAATCGAGGCCGGTGCCTATCCGCAATGACCGGCGTTACCGCGTCCTTATCAGGAAAACCGTCCAACCCAAGGGGGGATGCTTATGCCAAACTATGAATTCATATGTGAATCCTGCCAAAAACCGTTTATGCTTCATCTTGGTCTGGATGCGTTGGAAAAAAAGGAATATGCTTGTCCGCACTGCAAGTCAGTGAACGTCAAACGGCAGATTTCGACTTTCCAGACCAAAACGTCCAGAAAAAGCTGAAGCCATCGTACGAGCAGGTCGGGGGACGCCCACGGGTAAACGTGGGCATCGTTTTCAGCGCTGACGGGCGTTATGCCGGCGAACCGCCCCCTCCTCCGCGCACACACCGGCAGCCGGTCAACCGGCATGAAATGTCTTGACACTGCCGGCCTGCCTTCAATAGAGTTCATCTTGTGCAGGATGCACCTGACCCTCCACCGATATCGATTTTGATTCGTGCATCGCCGCGATGATTTTCCATCTGCCACTGAAGCGGAGAGCGGGGCTGACCCGTGACATCGACCGTCGGCTTCGCCGTCCTTCCAATGCCGTAAAGAGGATTTCTTCAATGGCCGGAAAAAGTACGTCCACAAAAAGTTCTCCACCGGTCAAGCGCAAGCCAGGTAAGAAGAAAAATGCGGATGGCGCCGCCAGGGAGCCGCAAGACGCAAATCCAAGCAATGCGGACACCACGGTGGTGGGCATGGGGGCTTCAGCCGGCGGTCTGGAAGCCCTGCAACAGTTTTTTAAACACCTGCCCGTTGGCTGCACCCTGTCATTTGTGGTGATTCAGCACCTGAGCCCGCGCTATAAAAGCTCCATGGATCAACTGCTCACCAGGTCCACGGCCCTGCCCATTACCCAGATCAACAATGGCCTGAAGATCGAACGCGGGCGCATCTATCTGAGTCCCCCGGAGAAACTCGTCTCCATGGTCAACGGCAAGTTCCGACTGACCCCTATGCAATATTCGGGCAGAAGACATTTACTACCCATCGATCACTTTTTTAATTCGCTGGCAATGGAGAAACGGGAAAAAGCCGTCTGCATCATCCTTTCCGGTTCGGCCAGCGATGGAACCCAGGGGTTGAAGGCCGTCAAGGCCGCCGGCGGCCTGACCTTCGTCCAATCTCCGGAGGATGCCAGGTATGCAAGCATGCCCGACAGCGCCATTGCCACCCAGATGGTCGATTTTATCCTGCCGGCGGAGGAAATCGCTGAAAAGCTGACGGCGGTTCTCTGGCATCCAGGTATCTGCAGCACCGACGTTTCCAGCGCAAAAGAAAAATCTCAGGATCACGAGCTGAAGCAGATATTTTCAATCGTTCAGAGCAAAACCGGCCATGATTTTTCCAATTACAAGAGCGGCACCATCAGTCGCAGAATCGCCCGGCGCTTGACCGTCCACCAGATCAGCGACTATTCGGATTACGTCAAGGTCATGGCCACCGACCCGGCCGAGGCGGGCCGACTGGTCAAGGACATGCTCATCGGGGTGACCAGTTTCTTCAGGGATGGGAAGGCCTTCGATACCCTTCGGGAGATGGTGCTGACGCCATTGGTCCAATCCAGAAAGCCCGGGGACGGCATCCGCATCTGGGTGGCAGGGTGCTCCAGCGGGCAGGAGGCCTATTCTATTGCCATATTGCTGGCAGAGGTCATGGAGCGGCTGAACCACCATTTGAACGTCCAGGTATTCGCCAGCGACATCGAAACCGAAGCCATCCAAACGGCACGGCAGGGAGCTTATCCGGAAAATATCGCTGCCGATGTCTCCCGGCAGCGCCGGGGCCGTTTTTTCACCTCCATCGATGGTCGTTATCATATCAAAAAGCGCATCCGTGACCAGATTGTTTTTTCGGTCCACAACCTGATCAACGACCCGCCGTTTTCCAAAATCGACCTGATCAGCTGTCGCAACCTGCTGATCTATCTCAAACCGGAGCTGCAGAAAAAAATCCTGCTCAGGTTCCATTATGCATTGAACCCGGGCGGTCACCTGTTCTTAGGCCCGTCCGAGACCACCGGCGAATGTGGTGACTATTTCCCGGCGGTATCTCTCAAACACAAGATTTTTGAACATCGCGAAAGGGGGCAGATGGACCGGTACGCCATGAACGGTCTGCCCGTGATCGCGGATCATAGAGTCCTTGAATCAGCGGCCGAGCAGAAAGGAAAATCATCTTTGCCGGACATATACAGTGTTGCCGAACGAATTATCCTGGATGAATATTCCCCGCCCGGGGTACTCATCGACAGCAATTTCGACATTCTTCAGTTTTACGGGTACACCGACCCTTTCCTGAAGATGCCCAGGGGCAAGGCCAATTTCAATATATTGAAAGTGGCCCGGGAGGGGCTGTCGTTCAAGCTGGCCCAGTGCCTCAGCCGGGTCGTTCAATCCGGTGAAACGGAGCACGTCGAAGGCGTCGCTGTTAAATCACCCGACGGATTGAACCGGGTGACGGTTTCCGTTCGACCGCTACTGGAAAAACCGGGGGGCCGGAATCTGCTGATTGTTTTGTTCGAAGCGGCAACGAACGACCGGCCGAAAGAGGCGCCCCAGGCACCGTCTGGTGACGCCGGTGAAAAGCCGCCGGATACCGAGCGGCTGGAAAAGGAGCTGAACGCCACCAGGGAGTACCTGCAGACAACCATCGAGGAACTCGAAACGTCGAACGAGGAGTACAAGGCTGCCAATGAAGAGCTGCAATCGGTCAACGAGGAGCTGCAGAGCGCCAATGAAGAGCTGGAGACCTCCCGGGAGGAGCTTCAGTCCACCAATGAGGAGCTGTTGACCGTCAACGCCGAACACCAGCAGAAGATCGACGAGCTGACCAAATCCAACAACGATATCAACAACCTGCTGGAAAGCACGGAAATCGCCTCGCTGTTTCTCGACCTCGACTTGTGTGTGCGGCGTTTCACCCCGGCGATGACCCGGATCATCAACCTGCGCCTGGCGGATATCGGTCGCCCGGTCAGCGATATCACCACCCTGATGGAGGCCACGGACATCCACGCACACGCCACTCAGGTGCTTGAACGGCTGGAACGCAAGAAGTTTGAGGTCAGGGACAAAAACGGCCGGTGGTACGAGATGCGCCTGATGCCCTACCGAACGCTCGACAACGTCATCGATGGAGTGACCCTTGCGTTCATCGATATCACGGATCTGCGGCAGATCCACCTGCTTCGGCGGATTACGGCCGTGTTCGAAAACGCGTCGGACGCCGTCACGGTGCAGGACTTCAATGGCAATATCCTGTCGTGGAACCGGGCTGCGGAAAGGCTTTACGGCTGGATGGAGAATGAAGCCACCCAAATGCACATTACCGAGATCACCGCAGAAAAAAACCGCCATGAGTATGCAGCGATTACCCGCCGCCTGCAGCGCGGCGATACGGTTGAGCCCTTCGAAACCACGCGAATAACCAAAACGGGTAAAGCCCTCACCGTCCGGCTGCACGCCACGACCCTGGTGGACGACAAGCAACATCCGGTCAAATTCGCTACCTTCGAAAGACCGTCGGGCTTGCGGTAAGGGCTTCGGAAAAAGGGCAGGGCTCGATTGGTGCGACCCCCAAGGATGGACATGACTGTAAATAAAAGCGAAGACACCCATTGGACCGAGCTTCGTCGCAGGGCCGAACGTGTGGTTGGCAGGCCGGACACCGGCGTCGACAGTCAGGAAAATTATGAGCTCCATCGGCTGATTCATGAGATCCAGATCAACCAGGCCGAATTGGAGATGCAAAATGACGAGTTGTCCAAAACCCGTGACACCGCCGAGTCGGCCAGGCAAAAATTCGAAAAACTGTATCGCAACTATGCCAGCCTGTTCGACTTTGCCCCCATCGGCTACCTGGTTATCGACCGGGACGGGGTGATCCAGGAAATAAACCTGGCTGCCGCCATATCGCTCAATGCACCCAGAGGCAAGCTGACCGGCCGCTGCATCACCGATTTTATCCACCGGGAGGATCAGGACTGTTTCTATTACCAAAAACTGGCCTGCCAGAAGAGTCCGGAAAGCTCCACCTTCGAACTCAAAATGAGAAGCGCGGACGGGTTTTTGTTCGATGCCCAACTGCAGATGCAATCCTTTTCCGAATCGCACAGCGACGAGCAGCGATACACGGTTTCCTTGGTGGACATCAGCGAACATGTGCAGCTCTCCGCCAGCTTCGTGCTGCAGCAATACTGCCTCGAACTGGCATGCCGCGCCACCGACATGCAGGAGCTGCTGGCGGGCTATGTCCAGCGGATAAAATCGTATCTTCAATGCGATGCGGTGGGCATCCGCATCCGCGACGATGCCGGCAACATCCCCTACCAGGCCTATGACGGCTTCAGCCAGGCATTCTACGAATCCGAAAGCCCGCTGTCCCTTCACTCCGACCAGTGCATGTGCATCGCGGTGATTAAAGGTTCCTCCGACCCCAGACTGCCGTTTTTCACAAAGAACGGATCATTTTACATCAATGCAACCAGTCGTTTTCTGGCCACGGTGTCGCCGGCGGACCTGGGTTCGACCAGAAATGTGTGCAATGCCCACGGTTACGAATCCGTGGCCCTGATTCCCATTCGCATCGCCGACACCATCCAAGGGCTGATTCATGTGGCCGACCGTCGTGAAAACCGTTTCCCCCTGCGGTTGGTCGAAAACCTGGAAGATGTCGGTTCGCGCCTGGGTCTGGCGGTCCAGCGGTTTCACCTGCAGGATCGGCTCCGTGAATCGGTGGACTCGCTCAATCTTCTTTCCAGTCACCTGTTGACGGTTCAGGAAGATGAGCAGCGGCGCATTGCCCTGGAGCTTCACGACGGATGCGGCCAGGATCTGAATGTGCTCAAGCTTCGCCTGAAAAGCATTCAGCAGCGACTGCCGGACGATGCAGCCGATCTGATTGAAGCGTGCGATGATCTGTTAACCTTTTCCGACAAGATCATCGACGACATTCGCAGCATTGCCCACGGACTGAATCCGTCGGCATTGGAGTCCCTTGGCCTACGTGCCGCCCTCAGGCAGATGATTCGCGAATATTCAAGCTACGCGGATGTTCAGGTGGAGGCGGATATCGATCTGCTCGACCAGATCAAGGATCCGAAGACCCGGGTGTGTCTGTTCCGCATTTTCCAGGAAGCGCTGACCAATATCCATAAACATGCACAGGCTACCTGGGCCTTGTTGGCCGCGAGCCGCAAAGGAAACACCTTGCGCATCCGCATCGAAGACAACGGCATCGGTTTCAATGCCCCCAAACCGTTTGATCACTTCAATGGCCAGGCGGGAATGGGCCTGTCCGCCATGGCGCTGCGCTGCCGCATGATCGGTGCGAAAGTCACCCTCGACAGCCAGGCGGGAAGGGGCACCCGATGGGACATCAGCCTGCCCCGTGCGTTCCGGGAAGCAATACGATGAATAGATACAACATCATTCTTGCCGACGATCACGCGATGATCAGGCAGGGCATCAAAACCATGATCGAAGCGGTGCCCGGACTGGCGGTGACCGGTGAAGCCGGAGACGGCCTGACGCTGCTGAAAATGCTTAACAAGTCCCTTCCCCATATGGTCGTTTTGGACATCTCGATGCCCGGATTGCGCGGCATCGAAGCGGCCCGTGAAATTCACTCCCTGTACCCCGACGTCCATGTACTCATTCTCAGCATGCATAAAAGCGAAGAATTCCTCTCCATGGCATTGGCGGCGGGTGCCAAGGGGTACCTGCTGAAGGAGGATTCGGGCGATGAGCTGCTCCAGGCCATCGACCGGATCCGCAAAGGTGAAACCTATCTGTCCAAGAAATTGGCCAGCACATTTCCTGCAGCCATTATTTCCATTTGCAGGGGTACGCACGAAGCCGAGCCGGACTCCCTGACGCCGCGCGAACGCCAAGTGCTGCAGATGATCGCGGAGGGTCATACGGACCGACAGATCAGCGATCTGCTTTGCATCAGCGTTCGTACGGTCCATCGCCACCATGCCAATATCCGATCCAAACTCAACCTCAAACGAACAGCCGACCTGGTTCGATACGCCATCGCTCAGGGATATACCCAAAGCGTGACGTAGCCCCCCTGCCCACCTTCATGATGGGCAAAAATACCTACACACCTTCCGATAATTGGGCAGTTCTGCGAATTGTATCCGCTGCAGCGTCTGTTGTATAAGAGAAACAAATAAACGCTTCCTGCCGCGACGCGCCTTCTGCAACCTGCCGTTACGATTCTTTTAATCCAAAATTAAAGGGAAAGGAGTACGCACATGTCGGCGATGATTGCTCACCGAGAGGGTCCTTCGTCTGGCGGCCGGTTGACCGAGTCGCCGGGTACGCCATACTCATCGCGAAACGATCTGTCCGGGCACTCGTCCAAAGGGCGGTCAAGCGATTCCGATGCCCGGCGGATCCTTATCGTGGACGACGATCCGGTCGTCCTGAAACTGGTATCCAAGATGGCAGCAAGCCTGGGGTATCGCCCCGCCATTGCCGAAGATGGGGTGGACGCCCTCTACCAATTGACCAAGTCCCACTACGACCTGGTAATCACCGACTATGACATGCCCTTTATCGACGGATACAGTCTGGCCGATCAGATCAAGGAAAAGCATTTCGGGACCCGGGTCATCATCATGACCGGCCACTGTGAAAGAGAAGTCAAGGAGCTCATGGAGGGATCCGGAATTGTCGACGGTATGCTGTTGAAGCCCTTCAATCTGACAACCATGAAAGAGGTGATCGAGAAGGCGGCCAGTCCACGATTTTTATGGAGATGAGGATATGGCCGTCAATTTTCATGTCAGTGCCAAAGCGATCGGCAACCAATCCACGGCGCTTCAGCTGTTCGGTGATTTTGATGGGTCGTCGGCGTGTGAATTGATCAACGCGCTGGACCAGAGCGTCAAGACATCCTGCAAAGTGGCCATTGACACGGATGGCTTGAAAACCGTTCACGCGTTCGGTCTCGACGTCTTTCTTCCCCGGATGTCCGAGCTGAACAACACCCGGGCGGAAATTAAAGTGACCGGACGCTTCAGTGAAATATTCTGGCAAGAGTGAGATGCCGTGGATGCTGATTGCCTATCGCCGGCATCGCGTGCGTCCGCACCCGGATAGGAAAAATCCATACCGGACCATTCCATGAGTAATGGAAAGTTTGATCGGCCAGACCCCATGCATTGAGACAAATCTACTGACCGCTCATCGAGGGCAAAGGGCCTTGTGGTCCAGGCAAGACATGCTGGTCCCGCCACCAGCTCCCATGGTGAAAAAATGCACGTGGTAATGGAAGAAAAAGAAAAAAGAAGGAGCGCTTCACGAAATCGCACCGAGGCGGTCGTCGCCTGCCGGCCATTTGCCAGCGGCGGTGCTGCCCATACGGCAGACGGTGTCATACGTAATTTTTCAGAAGCGGGGACCTATATCGAATCGTCCCATGAGTTCAAATTAGGGACCATCCTTCATTTGCGAATGGTTCGCTATCCACCGGTATCAGCAGCTTCCGGAGCCGATGCTCAGCTGCGATCCATCTGCCTTGCAGAAGTCAAATGGCGGCAGGAAATAGTTGGCCACGACAGCACCCGGTATGGATTTGGTTTGAAGTATCTCGACTGAACAGGAACGGCCGAACGCATGGCAATGCGCCATCACCCCCCCCGAATCGTGTTGGTCGCCCCGGAAGCGACATCCGTTCACGGAATGGGGTCGGCGTCACAGGTGATTCCCGCCAGAACCGGCGGACGTGGGGACATCTGGTACTACCCAGATCCATGCACTTCACGAGTTCGATATGGATCTGCTCCTGTCGTCGGTTTCTATGCGCACGACCTTAATCGCTCTCCGGTGCACCTGAAGGCAGCGGTTCACCTGCCGGTCCCTTCGCAATTCGCAGCTTGATGGAGGCGAAGGGGAAATTGAAAGGAGACATATGCAAAACATCGTTATTCTGGACGACAACCAGGCAAGCTCGGCATTTCTGAAGATAATCCTGACCCGCCACTGGCATCGGGTCACCCGGGCCGCTACGATTCAGGAGGTGACCAGCCATCCCCCCGATTCCACCCCAAGCCTGGTCCTGATCAACCAGGCCTTCGGGAACCACTCGGGATGGGAAAGTTTCAACCATCTGAAGCGAATCGCCCCGCATATACCGGCGATGGTATACTGGCTGGATCAGCTGAACGCCGCCAATGCCGATTGGGTTGTCAAGGCGGTTGAGGCGGTGATCGGCGAGACAACACGTCCTTCTGCGATGCTGATGGGCGCTCCCGTAAACATCAACTTGTCAACGGCGAGGAGTCGATAGCATTTTAGATCGCGTGGATCCATGCTTCGGGTCAAAAATCCCGCAGTCAAAAGGGATACAGATCCTCGAAGGGTTATCTCAAGCAACGGCGACCGCCGGAAAACAGCTTGGCAGGAGAGGCTGGATCATGAAAACGACATCACCTGAACGACTGGTTCCGGAACTTTTCGCTGCCGCCGATGTGGCGGTCAATGGCAGCCGGCCATGGGACATCCAGGTACACCACCACCGGTTTTACAAACGACTGGCGGCCGGCGGATCCATGGCTCTGGGTGAAAGCTACATGGACGGCTGGTGGGACTGTGAAGCCCTGGACCAACTCTTCGATCGAATCCTGCGCTTCCGATTGGATCGCCAGGCAAAAAAATCATTGAAAACCCTTTGGTGTGCCGTCAAAGCGGCATGCACATGCTCACCGGGCCGCTTTCGGGCGTTTACCATCGGCAGGCGCCATTACGACCTCGGCAACGACCTGTTTTCGCTGATGCTGGATAAATGGATGAACTACTCTTGCGCCTACTGGAAGGATGCCGGAGACCTGGATGAGGCCCAGGAATCCAAGATGGATCTGATCTGCCGTAAACTGAAGCTTCAGGCTGGCATGCGGATCGTGGATGTGGGTTGCGGATGGGGTGGATTGGCCGCTTATGCAGCCAAACATTACGACGTCGACGTGCTGGGCATCACGGTTTCCAAGGAACAGGCCAAATTGGCCCGGCGGCGCTGCGAGGGACTTCCGGTGACCATCAAACTGATGGATTACCGACGATTGACAGGCGCTTTTGATCGCATCGTGTCGGTGGGGATGTTCGAACATGTGGGGGCCGGCCACTATCGCGCTTTCATGCGCATGATTCAGCGCTGCCTGACGCCCGAGGGGCTCTTTTTGCTGCACACCATCGCCGGCAACCGATCCGTGCGTTTTTGCGACCCCTGGATTTCCAGATACATCTTCCCCAACTCCATGCTGCCATCCAGCCGACAGATTTCATCGGCGGCAGAAAAACTGCTGGTCCTGGAGGACTGGCACAGTTTCGGCCCTTACTACGATCCTACGCTGCTGGCCTGGTATCACAATTTCAAGGCCAACTGGAACCGCCTCAAGCATGCTTATGACGGGCGGTTTTTTCGGATGTGGACTTACTACCTCCTGGCCTGCGCCGGGTCCTTCCGCGCCCGCCGCAATCAGGTGTGGCAGATCGTTTTCTCCAATAACGGTGTCCGTAACGGGTATGAAGGCGTTAGATAAGGGGCATGGTCGGAGTAACAACGCTTTCCAACCTGTAAAAAAAACCAACACAATCATAAGTCTCAGTTGGACGTGGATGGTCAATTAGACAATAAAATTGAATGGTTAACGATGTCTGAACCCTGGCACACCTTTTGCGGTTTATAACAACGAGGAAGATTGTGCGCGGATAGACCATCAATGAAGGGGAAGACCAGCCAAGAAATGTCGAATCGGTAAAACCGAAAGCAGCGATAACTACCTCGAATGGCCACTTTTCGGTGATCTTGACGCGCCATCGGCGTGCGGACGGATCAAAAGCGATTGATAACTATGCATGGAGGAAAACAATGGGTATTCGCAAACAGTTTCTGAAAAGCAGACCGGTGTGCAAGGTCACCTTTAACCTTCCGGAAAAGGAAGGCGACGGGGCGCCTGTGGCGCACGTGGTGGGGGAGTTCAACGGCTGGTCGACCTCGGCGACACCCATGAAGCGATTGAAAAATGGGGCATTCAGCGCCACGGTCGAACTGGAAAAGGGCCGGTCTTATCAATTCCGCTATTTATTGGGCCAATCGCACTGGGAGAACGACCCCGAAGCCGACGACTACCTGCCGTCTCCTTTCGGGGACAGCCAGAATTCGGTGATCAGGCTGTAGCCGGCCCTCTTAGAAATTCTTCTTCGTTGGTATGGACGATGACCATCTGCCATCCATATGGATGGGTTTCAACCCCATATGACAAATCAGCTGAAAGGAGGAACCGCCATGTTTGATCTAATGCCTCATAGAAGGCGATCAGGAAGGGAACTGGTCAGTTTCAGGGATGAAATGGACAATCTGTTCAACCGCTTCTTTGACATGGATTTGCCGATCTCGCGGCGGCTTTTCGGGGACGGGGAATGGGCGCCGCGTCTGGACGTGATCGAAGGTAAAGGTGAAATCACGGTCAAGGCGGAAATTCCAGGGTGCGAGGCCAAGGACATCGATGTGAAGCTGGACGGCCGGACCCTGACCATTTCTGGTGAGAAGAAGCAGGAGAAGGAAGAGAAGGATGAAAATTTCCACCGGGTGGAAAGAACCTACGGCAGCTTCAGCCGCATGGTGGAACTGCCCGGGGAGGTCAAGCCGGAGGAGATCGATGCGACCTACAAAAAAGGGGTGTTGAAACTGATTTTTAAGAAGACCCAGGCGACCGAGGCAAAAAAAATCGAAATTAAAACCGGGTAGCCCCTTTCTATCCGGTTTTCCTGCAGTACGCCGGCGCGAGCCTCCTTTTAATGGCAAAAGATGGGCGGCGTGCTGCAGGTACACCCAGATGCGGAGGGCGGGATTCGTCCCGGGACCAGAAAATGAAACATATCCCGGAGAAGAAAAAAAAAGGCCGAGCGCTGCCGCGCAATTCCACAGATGCCGCAATAACCTGCCGGCCGTTTACCAGCAGCGGCGCCATACCCATGTCGGATGGCGTCATGCGCAATTTCTCACGCGGCGGGTCCTATGTCGAGACGTCCCGCAAATTCAAATCCGGAACCATTCTGATCGTGCGGATGCTCTTTTATCCCCCCCCGGCGCCTTCTGTGGATGAAGACGTGCGACCGCGCACCATCTGCCTGGCGGAAGTCAAATGGCGGCAGAAACTGACCGACGAAAATGCCATCCGATATGGCATGGGGTTGAAATATATAGACTAACATGGCGGCCCGGCATAAAAAACCCAGAATCCTGATGGTCACCACGGAAGTGACCTTCGTTCCGCATGGCATGGGATCGGACTCACGAACGATATCCGCACGGGCCGGCGGGCTCGGTGATATCTGTGCGGCCCAGATCCATGCCCTCTACGAACGTGGCATCGATGTGCACCTGGCCATGCCCAACTATCGCGATGTCTTCAAAATCAACTCCCAGCGCATGTCGGGCATCGATATCCGCGGTCACAAACAAGAAATCCCCGAAAGCCGCATCCATCTGGCCCAGGACCGATCATTCTACTACCATCCCAAGCTGTTTTCGAACACCGACCGGGAAAATATCCGCATTTCCCTGGCATTTCAGCGCGAGGTGATCAACCGCATCATCCCCGAAGTCCAACCGGACCTGATCCATTGCTACGACTGGATGACGGGGCTGATCCCGGCCATGGCCCGCCGCAACGGCATCGCCTGCCTGTTCACCCTGTACCGCCTGGATTCACCCCGGCTGCTCCTGTCGACCATCGAAGAACGCGGCATCGATGCAGCCTCATTCTGGCAGCATTGCTACTATTGCCGAATGCCCGTCAATTACCAGGAAACCAGGAGCACCAACCCTCTGGACATGCTGACCAGCGGGATGTTTGCCTCCGGCCTGACCGTCACCCTGAGCCAGACCTTTTTAAAGGCGTGTGCCGATGCCCAATGCCAATTGGGCGGCCCCTTGCTGAACGCGGAACTGCAGCACAAGTTGCGGAGCGGAAACCTTTGTGCCGTGGCCCCGGCCCTGGATCCTTCCTTCAATCCGGCCATCGACCGGGCGCTGGCACGGACCTACGGACCGGATACCCACTACGCGGGTAAACTGTTCAACAAACTCCAGCTTCAGGAAACACTGAACCTGCACATGGATTCGACGGCGCCGGTGTGTTTCTGGCCCACGCGGCTGGACGGCACCCGGCCCGGATGCCGGCTGATGGCCGACACCCTGGCCGTCATTCTGGACCGCTACCGCGAACAGCGGCTGCAGGTGGTCTTTGTTGCCGACGGCGATTGCCAGGCGCACGTGCGCGCAATGATCGACCGGCTGCATGCCGCGGATCGTGCGGCCGTGTGCGATTTTGACGCCCGACGCTACCGTCTGGCCTATGCCGGCGCGGATTTTGTGCTCATGCCCCTGTACCTGGATCCCTGCGCACTGCCCTGCAGGATCGGCCAGCGATACGGCGCACTGCCCATAGCCTTCAATGCGGGCGCCATCCGTGATTGCGTGGCGCATCTGGATGCTGAATCCAACAGTGGCACGGGGTTCCTGTTCGACTATTTCGATGCCAGCGGGTTCCTGTGGGCGATCGATCAGGCCATGGTTTTTTACCGTCGCTCCCGCGATGTCCGTTCATCACAGGTGCAGCGGATCATGAGTGACAGCCTGGTGCGGTTCGACGCAGGGGAAACGGCGCGCCACAGCATCGGTCTTTATGCGCGTCTCCTTGGCTGCCCGCCGGCGCATCTGATCGCCGATGCCGAACCGTCGGCCGACGTGCAAATAGCGGCCTGATGCGGCTTCCCCTCACCCTGTCTCCCTCCCCGTAGAGACAAGGGGAAGGTATCAACCAACCGAGCCATAATGGCCGGAGCCGCAGAACCTGCTCTGTTCCGAAAGGAGGGTTCACACGCAAGTCTTGAACCCGAATGTATGCAGCCCCTAACCGCCCCGACGGCAGGAGGTGCCGATGCCTGCGCCCACCGACCACTCCAATTTCCCCAACCTGCCAGAAAAGATCTCCGGACTCGCCAATTTAGCGGAAAACCTGTGGTGGAGCTGGCGCCCGCGGGCCCGGATGCTTTTCAAGATGCTGAACCGGCAGGCCTGGAAGGAGAGCGGCCACAATCCGGACAAGATGCTTCGGGAGCTCTCCCCCGAAATATTGTCCGCCGCCGCCGACAATCCCGACTACCTGCGCCACTACAACGTGGTCATGTCTCTTTTTAACAGTTACATGATCAGGAAAGAGAACCCTTTTTTCGAGGATGGGCTGGAATTAACCCCGGACAAGGTGGCCGTCGCCTATTTTTCAGCCGAGTACGGCCTGCACCGGTCGCTGCCGTTTTACGCCGGCGGTCTCGGGTTTCTGGCTGGTGATTTTATCAAGGAGTGCAGCGATCTGAACATCCCGGTGGTGGCGGTAGGCTTCATGTACCCGGAGGGATACCTGCTCCAACGAATTCGCGACGACGGATGGCAGGACCACATCGATGAACGCTTCGACCGTGAGGCCGCCGCCATTTCACGGGTTATGACAGACAAGGGCCGCCAGTTGATATTCAAAGTCCCGCTGATCGATCCGCCCATCCATGTGGCGGTCTGGAAGATTGCCGTCGGCACCAACGCACTCTACCTGATGGATACCGATATCGAGCAGAACGACCCCTGGAACCGGACCATATCCGCCCGGCTCTATTCCGGCGATCTGGAACAGCGCCTGCGCCAGGAGATCGTGCTGGGTATCGGCGGGGCTGAAATGCTGGAAAAGCTGGGAATGAACTACCACCTGATCCATCTCAACGAAGGCCACGCCGCCTTCGCCCTGCTGGAACGGATCCGTGACCACCGCCTCGACGGCTTGTCTTTCGACGACGCCTTCACCGCCGTCCGGGAGCGCACCGTCTTCACCACCCACACCCCGGTGCCGGCCGGGCACGACGTGTTCCCTTTTCACCTGATGGAGAAGTACTTCCGGTCCTACTGGCCCGACCTGGGGTTGGATCGCAAAGCGTTTCTGCAGTTGGGTGTCCATCCCCAGCACCCCCACCAGGGTTTCAACATGACCGTCCTGGCGCTGAAGGCATCGGCCTGCCGCAATGCCGTCAGCCGAAACCATGCGGCGGTGTCCCGCAAGATGTGGCAATCCCTCTGGCCGGACCGTGCATTGGCAGACGTTCCCATCGATGCCATTACCAACGGCGTCCACATCCCCACCTGGGTGGAACCTAAAATCAAGCTGCTCTATGATCGCCATCTCGGGTCCAACTGGCGCGACAATCACGACAACCCGTATATCTGGGAACTGGTGGAAAAGATCCCGGACCAGGAGCTCTGGCAGACCCACTACTGGCTGAAGATCAAGCTGATCGATGCCATTCGGGAGCGCTGCCGAAAACGCTGGGTGTCCGAACATGCCAGCCCGTCCATTCTGCTGGCCGGCGGTGCCATGCTGGATCCGTCCATTCTGACCATTGGGTTTGCCCGCCGCTTTGTCACCTACAAGCGGGCCGACCTGATCCTGAACGATCTGCCGCGCATCAAACGCCTGCTCAACGACCGCTGGAATCCCATCCAGATCATTTTTGCCGGCAAAGCCCACCCGGCCGACGACCCCGCCAAGCACATCCTGCAAAAGGTGTTCAACGCCTGCCGCGACCCCCAGATGGGCGGCCGTATCGCCTTCGTGGAGGACTATGGCGAGCAGATCGCGCAGTATCTGCTTCACGGGGTCGACCTGTGGCTCAACAACCCCCTGCCGCCCATGGAGGCCTGTGGGACCAGCGGCATGAAGGCCGCCTTGAACGGTGTTCCCCACCTGAGCATCCTGGACGGCTGGTGGATCGAGGGTTACAACGGCAAGAACGGCTGGGCTTTCGGCGACGTGTCCGGCGAAAGCGACCGCACCGCCATCGATGCCGGATCCATCTATCAGCTTCTCGAAGATGAGATCATTCCCCTCTACTACGATATGAGCGACGACGGTTTCCCCAAAGGCTGGGTGCGGGTGATGAAAGAGGCCATCCGCAGCAATGCGGCGCGGTTTTCCGCCCGGCGGATGGTCAAGGAATACGTCCAGCGGTACTATGTGAATGCCTTTCTCAATATACCTGAACCGGTTTCTGCACCCGGCACCTCAAATAACGGCGCATAACGGTTCAGGGGGGTTGTGCGGGACACCCCGAGCGGCGGCCCATTCAGCCATTTTTCTGGAGTCCTGGTTCGTCTGTGCATCGGCCTTGGCAATCTAAACGGTGGGATAGGAATCGAAAACCGATCGGGCGTCCGGCTTATAGATATCCATCCATCAGTCGAACGGATGCTTGATCTCGAAGCGCTCATCCAGATCCCTGAGAATATTGACCAGGCCCCCGTAATGAATGGTCTCAAAAGGCTGCATGGCATTGCCGAAGAATCCCTGCCTTCTGATTTCCACGGCCTTCTCCGCAAGCCGGGCGCGGACATGGTCCCACACGGGATGCGCGAAGACATCAACCGGAGGCGTCAGACGGCCTTCGCGCAATCCGAAGGCGGCGCAGGAGACAATGGGGGGGCCGTCGAAATAGGAAACCTTGCAATTCAGGGGGACCGGCATCAGCGGGCCGTGATGGCAGCCGCGCATGAATCCACCCACATAGGGACCGATCTGGAAGGGCGCCACCACCTCGCCGGCGGAGGGAAAGGCGTCCTGGACCCGCACGATGGCCACCGGGTCGTCCTTGCCCAGGATCTTGCCGGCGATGTTGGGCATGCGCGTGGTGCTCAATGCCACCGTCTGTTCACCGGTACTGCGCGATTCGATGCGCCGGATGGCATATCGGTTCTGATCTCTCAACAGGGCAGCCATGTTGTAAATATCTTCGGGGGCGTCAAGTTCGATTTCGCGGTCATATTCCTTGTAATGCACATCCATGATCACCAGCCGGAACCCCTGCCGCATCCGCGGGGAAAGAATGAGCCCGGGACAGTGCATGGGGTCGGTAAAGGCCAGGTAGAAGGGAAGGTTGAAGGCACCCGGCAATGATTTGTCGATGGAGAAGATTAAAAATGCCTCGTTGGGACGCTCCTCGACGCTCATCTCCGCCATCGCCGGACCCAATCCTTTGGCGGCACCGGTCATCCCCGCGTCACGGATATCCTGGCCGACGCCATAAAGCCCCAGTTCGCCGGCCGCTTCAGCCCCTTTTTCAAATGCCTCCCATAGAATCTCCATAATTTTCGGGCTATCCAAACCGTTTTCGTGGGTGCACAGGATGGTGAGGTCATCTCCGGTGAAGGATACCCAATAGTCGATGAGGAAGCTGTCCGTTTTCTCTTCTACGGACGTCCGTACGGCGGACACGAGTTGATCGCTGGGCTGAAGATGCCCGCCGACAGCCCCCAGGTCCACTCGCACCGCGGTCAGTGTAGTTTTCATCATTCTCTCCTATTCTTCAATACAGGAACATGGGTTTTCCCTGGGTGCTGAGAATGCGGGGGCGATAGGTCTCGGTATCGTACAGTTCATCAACATCCACCCGTTTGGCGCCGTCGGCGACGACGGAAATATCGACGGCCGTGTATCGCCCCCCGGACAGGGCCACCATTTTGCCGAAACGCTTTTCACGGATCAGGTCCACAGCCATTCCTGCATAGTTAAAGGCCACCATCAGGTCCAGCGAATCAGGGGAACCGCTGCGCATCAGATAAAGCAGGGGCTGGAAAATGATCCCGATGCCGGTGATCTTCTTGACGGCCTCCGCGGCCGGCAAGATCCTCTCGACGTTTTCCTTACCACCTTGTCCTATTTCAGCCATTGTGTCTTCCTCTCTCTGTTAGGCGTTGTAATGGAGTCTGGTCCGGATGCTTCCGAGCTC
>NZ_JBUOIV010000078.1:0-17654 GCF_055467485.1 Desulfosarcina sp.
GAAAGCATCGATCGATTTTGCCAGCGAAATGACCATGCGCCAGAATCACGCCAAAGTACCGGCGGCGCGTGCCCATGCGGAGATGCAGATGGCTTCGGCCGGCGTCAAGTTAAATCGGTTGAGTCCGGATGAAAAGGCACAGTGGAAGGAAAAAGTCGGTGCCCATCTCGCCATTTGGGACGATGTGAAAAAGCAGCTGGCAGGATCATTGAGTCAATTTGATAAATTTCAAGAAGCGGCCGACACACCGGGGAATTACCACATCCCCGAAAAATAAGATCAATGGCATCGGATTCATTACCCCGCCATTGGGATTGACTCTTTTCATTGTTTCCGGTGTTTCAGGAACCCCTGTTTTATCCATATCCCGGCATGCCATTTATTTTGTTTCAGCATGCGTGCCATTGTTTTTCTGATTAGGACGATGCCGGCAATCTCATTGTGGTTGCTCTAATAAACAACAAATTTGAGGAAATTTAGACCTATGAAAATAATTGATCAATTGTTTGATATCAGCGGCCATGTTGCATTGGTTACCGGAGGCAGCTCCGGTATCGGCAGAGCCATTGCATTCTGTCTTGCCGAAGCAGGCGCATCAGTCGTTCATGTCGCCCTTGAACAAGAGGAAGACGCCTTAAAGGATGCGGTCAAGGATGTTGAAAAGATCGGTGGGAAAGCCGCTTACCTTACTTGCGATGTATCTGATCCCGATGAGCTGGCCAATATGGCCGAAAAGTCAGCCTCCTTTTTCGGGGCCCCGGACATCCTGGTCAATGCCGCCGGTGTAAACTTTCGTCAATCCTGGGAAGACATCAGTGATGCCACCTGGAACAAGCAGATTGATATCAATTTAAAAGCCCCCTTTTTCCTGGCCCGGCACCTGATTGCCGGGATGCAGAAGAAAGGATGGGGCAAAATCATCAATATTGCCTCGCTTCAATCCGAACGTGCATTTCCCAACAGTGTGCCCTACGGCGCATCCAAAGGCGGTGTTATGCAGCTGACACGCGCCATGGCCGAAGCCTGGTCCAAGAATCAGAGCGGGATCACCTGTAATGCTATTGGTCCCGGGTTTTTTAAAACAGGGTTAACATCAGTCCTGTATGATAAAAAAGATGTAATTGATGCCCTGGCCCGGCAGACCATCATCGGTCGGAACGGGGAACTGGATGACCTAAAAGGGGTTTCCATCTTTTTAGCCTCCCCGGCCTCCGATTATATTACCGGACAGACCATCTATTTAGATGGCGGCTGGACCGCTAAATAGCAACCTTGTTCGAAGATAGGTGCGGTTGGTTACGCTACGCGTGCGACAGGCGAAGATTTCAATCACAGAAATGGAGCAAATGGCTACACCGATTGACATCTTCACCGAACGCGTCGATCAGTGGTAACGCTTCCAACGATGAACGGATAAAACCATTCATGCTGATTATCGTAACGATCGCTTACGACGTCAGGGGCAACCGCCGTTTGTGACCCACCATTCAATCACCGCAAGCCCGGCGATCTCTGGTTCGCGGGAACAGGACATTAAGAATGAAAGCATTAGTGTACACGGCAACCAACGAAGTCATCTACCGTGAGGAACCCGACCCGACCCCCGGCACCGGGGAATCGCTGGTGAAAGTGGAAGCGTCGGGCATATGTGGGTCGGACATGCACGCCTATCACGGCAAGGACCCCCGCCGCGTGCCGCCGCTGATTTTAGGCCACGAGGTTGCCGGAACCGTGGCGTCGGGCGAGGCGGTGGGCAAACGGGTGGTGATCAACCCCTTGATCACCTGCGGGCGATGCCCGCTTTGCGATACGGGCCGGTCGAACCTGTGCGCCCGACGGGAACTGATCGGGATGCGACTGGCAGGTGCCTACGCTGAACTCGTCACCATTCCTTCGGTCAATCTGATAGCGGTTCCCGAAGGCCTGAATACGGTCCATGCGTCTCTTGCCGAACCCACCGCGACGGCACTCCACGCATTGAACCTGGCAATGCGCGCAGCCCATCGCCCTCTGGCCGAACTCCGAACGCTGGTTATCGGTGGCGGGGCCGTGGGGCTTCTGGCGGCGCTGCTGCTGAGGGGGTACGGCTGCAGACGGCTGGTAGTGGCGGAGACCCACGGCATGCGCCGGGAATCGGTTGCCCGGCACGTGGGATGCGAGGTCCACGATCCGATCAACGATCCGGCCTTGGATACCGATGCTTTCGATTTGGTGATCGATGCGGTGGGCGGCGGGGTTACCCGCAAAAGTGCGATGGCTGCGGTCAGTCCGGGCGGCGTATTCATCCACATCGGCCTGATGGATTCCGGTGGAGAACTGGACATTCGAAAGCTGACCCTGTTCGAGGTTTCCCTGATCGGCGTCTATTGCTACACCGCCGCCGATATGCGGGCAGCTGTCCAGGCCATCGCGGAAGGAATGCTCGGGGACTTGGGCTGGGTGGAAACACGCGCCCTCGCAGACGGCGCCAAAGCATTTGACGACCTGCACCATGCGCGCAGCGCGGCTGCGAAGATCGTTCTTGTTCCCTGAAAGTAGAGTGAAAGCGTATCAAGATAGGATAAATTTGACACACAGGCGTCATCAAGCAATCATTTCACTTGGTTCATCTCAAATTGAGAACCAACGAGCGTGAGAAATTGTTCTCGGATAGCGTTCTACACGGGCGATAACCATTACCTATCTCATAAATAGTCTCATTGCCCAGGGCGGCGTTAGGCAGCGACGAAACATGCTCACATACTATTTGGTTGCTTCGCTGTTTCGCCGTTGCTTGCCCTAAGCCCTGATCCTCATTTTTGGGATACGCGCTAAAAAGGAATTCAAGGGATGATTCATGTAATTGCATCGATAACCATTAAACAAGGCCGGCGTTCCGAATTTCTTGATATTTTCAAATCCAATATTCCAAATGTGATCAAAGAGCCGGGTTGTATTGAATATGTGCCGACCGTTGACGCCCCTTCCGGCATAACGGCCCAAGCGTGTGATGAAAATGTGGTCACCATCATCGAGAAATGGAGCACGTTGGAAGATTTGAAAAAGCACATGTCTTCGCCCCATATGCTCGCGTATAGAGAAAAAGTGAAGGATCACGTGGAGAAGGTATCGTTAAAGATACTAAAGGAGGCGTAATCGTCATCCAGGTGTGCGACGATGGCATCATCCACTGCGTTGTCGCCGGATTCCAGCACGGCGGCAACGGCTTTCATGCAAAAGTGGTGATCGGCTGTGATCATTCAGCCGATGCGCATCAGAAGCGAGCGATGGGTGGCAAATTGGTTGAACATGGTCATGCAACCCACTCTTTTTTCAACGAAAAATACCCAGTGCAGATGTTATTGCCCGAGCGTCAGGGCAACGATTGATTCTCCTCTCCAATGGCTGCCGGTTGAATTCCTTGCAAACAGTCAGTCGAAAGCTAATACCAGCGGCTTTTTTGATGGCAACATCCAACTATATCACGAAATGGTCACAAAACGGGAGATGGACTCAATGGACTGAAAACCGATGCGTTTTAACAATCAGAATTTAAGCAGCAATGGGTTGGGGGATATTTACGCGCCGGTCCGGTGCCGGCGATCACCCATTCCATTCAACGGGCGGTCGATCACCGAAACGCCTGTACCCTGACCTGCCCTTACTTTCATCCCTGAATTTGCCGAACCGCCAGCACCGGAACCGGAGAGTGGCGGATGAGCCGGTCGGTGGTGGAACCCACCAGCAATTTTTCGAACAGTGTGTGACCCCGAATGCCCAGTACGATCATGTCGATGCCTTGCTCGCTGGCGTAACTCATCAACGCCTGGTAGGGTTCTCCATCGAGCACCGCGGTTTCGATGGTGCACCAGTCTCGGCAGGCTTCAGGAACCATTCCATCGAGTGTCTTTTCCAGCCGGCTGCGCAGTTGATTGAGTCCCTCACGTTCATCTTTGTAAAGGGACGGTTTGATTACGTGGGAGAGGTAAAGCGCCGCCTGAAATTCCTGCGCCAGGCTGAGGCCGTAGTCGAAGGCGAGGCTGGAATCCGATGAGAAGTCACACCCGATCAAAATTTTTTTCATTTCAAACGCTGCGGTGGATGGGAAATCATGCTCCCGTGGAGGCAGCACGAGCAAGGGGCAGTGAAGGGTTTTGATCAGTTTTTCGGTAACGGAGCCCAGTAGAATTCGTTTAAAGCCTGCTTTGCCGTGGGTGGCGGCGATGACCATATCCACTTGTTGGTCTGAGGCCAACCTGCTGATCATCTCGGCGGGCTTGCCTTGACGGATGACGATCTCGCTTTCCACAGGCAGATCCTTTACCAGGTCATCGAGCAGCGATTGTGCGTACCGGATATTCGACCGCTGAAGCACTTCCACATCGAGGGCGGTTTCGTTGTGTTCGAGTAGTTTGTTCAGGTCGGTGGTCACATGGACCAGGACCAATTTTGCATTATATTTTTTGCACAACGCAACGCTGCAGGAAAGGATGGAATTCGTAAAATTCGAAAAATCGATCGCGCTCAAGATGGTCTTGGGTTGAATTCTCATCGTCTCCCCCTTTTCCAAATTTTATGGTTGTCGTTTTCGAAAAAAACGCGGGCAACATATGGTCTCGAGGAGAATCCGCAGCAATCGTGTCGGTGAGCGTCGGGCGGCAGCCGGCGGTGAATAACGATAGCGGTCTTACGAATGGCCACATCAAGTAGGTTTATCTGAGAAACATCCTATAACAATTCTGACCGATTGTCACCCCCCTGTCATCCACTGCCCATCCTTTGACCGGAAATCGGATCCACCCGACCGGACAACGACATTATCCTCATTCGTCAATCTTTCTTGATTGCACACATATTATTGGCATATTTAGGTTTTTTATACCATTTCAAGCCAATTGTTCTATTTGTACTAAAATATTTTATGAAATATTTCATACTTTTTATTGACATCCGGAATGTTTCCGGGTAACCAGGGAGTGTAATTATTTAAATCGAGGCAAACTGGAACAGGACCCCATTATCGGTAGATACTTCCACATGGATAGAAACCTGTCTGCGCAAAAACCTGCATTGCTGAATCCGGCTACACCTCGAAACACCGGATAAAAGTTCGTCTCCCACCCACGGCACCTGAACAATCGTTCATGTGCCGTTTTAATATATATGGTCCAACTTTTTGTTGAACCGCAAGATGCGTCGCGGTTCGACAAAAGATCGTCTACCCATTTCAACCGAGGAGGAAGCATGAAACGAATTACAATTATCAGCCTGATGATGTTTCTTGTGGCAGCGTTGATGTTGCCGGTATCCGCGTCTGCGGAAACAACACTGAAAATCGGCCTGGGTGATCCCATCGATTCCGACCAGGGTGTCCTGGCACTGCGCTTCAAAGAGATCGTAGAAAAAACCAGCGGCGGGAACTACAAAGTTGATATCTTTCCTGCCGGCCAACTCGGTGATGAGCAAAAAATGGTCAAAGATGCCCGCAGGGGATCCTTAGATGGTGCGGTTGTCGCCGTCAACAACATTACGCCATTTGCAAAATCCGTCGGTATTTTAACGCTCCCCTACCTCATGCAGAGTTTTGACGATGCGGTCAAGGCGACCACAGGGGAACTCGGCGACAAATGGCGGGACGTATTGGTCAAGGAAGCCGGTGTGCACGTGCTCGGCTGGGCCTATTCCAATTTTCGCGTCCTGACCAATTCGAAAAAGCCGGTCAAAAACCTTGCTGATCTCAAAGGCCTGAAAATCAGGGTTCCCAAGAACGCCATCATGATCGGGACCTGGCAGGCGCTGGGCGCCGAGCCGATTCCCATGGCATGGCCGGAGACCTTTACGGCACTGCAGCAGAAAGTAGTCGATGGGCAGGACAACCCCCATATCACCAATTTTACCATGAAGTTCTATGAGGTGCAGGACTATACTTCGGAAGTCCACTATCTGTTCTCCTTGCAACCCCTTGTAATGGGAGAGAAGTTTTTCCAATCACTGCCCGCCGAGGATCAGGCCATGTTTACCCGCGCCGGCATCGAGGCCCAGCAGTACAACCTGCTCTTCAGCGTTACCCAGTCTGAAGCAGCCAAGCAGAACATGATCGACAAGGGCGTTGAATACATGGAAATTGAAGATGAAGACCAATGGTCGAAAATTGCCATGGAGAAAGTCTGGCCCGATTTCTACGATTCGGTAGGCGGCAAGGCTGAAGTTGACAAAGTGTTGAAAGCCCTTGGCCGATAGCCCCTCCTCAATCTGCCCGGCGCACACCGGGCAGATTGATTTCACTTCTTCGGAGCCGCTTATGAGACACCGACCGGTACTCAAATTCCTGGATAATATCGAGAGCTATGTCTGTCAGATCCTGCTGGTGTTTTTCGTATGCCTGCTATTTCTGCAAATTTTGCTCAGATTGGTGTTCAGCGCATTTCATACACTCTCCCAATACATACCGTTTTTTGAAGCTTACCCGCTGCCGGCTTCGATCCCCTGGGGAGAAGAACTCTCCCGCATGGCCTTTGTGTGGTTTGTCTTCCTGGGCGCAACCTATGCTGCAAGGCTTGCCGCCCACAACCGGGTTACCTTCCAGTTCAAGCTCTTTCCCAAAATCGTCGGCGATGTCTCGACGGTTTTCTCCGACATCGTCTGGATTGGCTTCAACTGCACCATGATTTATTTCAGCATCAACGTGATCAAGGAAGGTTTCGAATACCCGGAGTATTCGCCAACGCTCGACTGGATCATGGCGTATATCTTCATGATATTTCCCATTGCTTTCTCCCTGATGACCATCCGGATTATTCAGGTCAATATAATGAAACATGTGTTTAAAATTGAAATCGCCGATGTGGATAAAATCGATACGGGGGATATGGATGATGAAATCCCGGAAAGCGGGGTGAATTCATGAGCGTTACCGCCATCATCTTCATTACGTTTGTCGGACTTTTGTTGATCGGCGCACCGATTACCCTCTCCCTCGGCGCTGCCGCCATGGGGGGAATGATCTTCAGCGGGAAGCCCCTCGAAGGGCTTGTCGAGATCGCCTACACGTCGGTGAATTCGTTTCCCATCATGGCGCTGCCCGCATTTATCCTCTCGGGGGCGCTCATGGAATCGGCCGGCATCTCCAGACGCCTGGTTGCCGTCGCCGAAGCCATGGCCGGTCCTTTCACCGGCGGCATGGCTGCCTCCACGATTTTGTCCTGCCTCTTTTTCGGCGCCATCTCGGGGTCCGGACCGGCCACGACCGCGGCCGTCGGTATGCTGATGATCCCTGCCATGACGCGCCATGGCTACGACAGGGGCTACGCCGGAGCCGTCACCTCCTCCTCGGGAGGATTGGGCGTGGTCATCCCGCCTAGTATTCCCATGGTCATTTACGGGGTCACCGCATCCCAATCCATCGCGGATTTGTTCATCGCCGGATTCATCCCCGGCATCATGCTGGCTGTGGGCCTGATGACCATGAATTACCTGCGATCGAAGAAGAAAAAATATGCTGGCGACGGCAAGACGCTGTCGGCCAAAAAAATTGTCGTGACCATGAAGGAGGGCTTCTGGTCGCTGCTGGCACCGGTAATCATCCTGGGCGGCATCTACACCGGGTTCTTCACGCCCACCGAAGCGGCCATTGTTTCCATCTTCTACACCCTTTTTGTCGGCATTTTCATCTACAAAGAGATCGAACTCCAGGGCGTCATGAAGGCCCTGGAAAGCACCACGTGGATAACCGGCCGCGTCCTGATCATCATGTTTACGGCCCTGGCATTCGGCCAACTGCTGACCATCAACAAGATCCCTGACCTGATCGCTCAGGGATTGTTGAACCTCACCGGTAACCTGTATCTGATCTGGGTGCTGATTATCCTGTTTCTGCTTTTCATGGGCATGTTCATGGAGACCCTGGCCACCATCATGCTGGTGACCCCCGTGCTGCTGCCGGTGATGGTGTCCCTCGGTGTGGACCCCATCCACTTCGGTGTGGTTCTGGTATGCTGCTGTGAAATCGGGTTTGCCACGCCGCCACTGGGCGAAAATATGTTTATCGCTTCCGGTGTGGCCAGAACCACGCTGGAGGATATATCGGTGAATGCACTGCCTTTTGTATTTGTCAGCGTACTGGTCGTATTTCTCATCGCCTATTTTCCGGTGCTGACATTGTGGCTGCCTGATTTTCTTGGGACCCTATTTCAATAATACATTGTAATTGACTTGCTCCAGCCATCGGCATCTGGCATGAGTGGTTGCTTTTCTTGAGCGCGTACCATTGGTTTGCAGCATAATTTTATAAAATTTTTTATGTAACAGGGGGAGGAATGGAGTATATAAAAAAGGCAGCCAAAACTGCCGAGTCCGACACCAAAAAAATCCGCGGCATCGTTCAAGGGATCCTATCTGAAATAGAGAAAAACGGTGAGCAAGCAGTCATCCAACTTGCCCGAAAATTTGACGGATGGGAGGGTGACTTCATCCTCAGCCCGGAGAAGAAACAGCGCCTCATCGATTCCGTTCCTGAAACGATCAAGCAGGATATCCGGTTCGCCCATGAGCAGGTGGCCGGGTTCGCCCGGGCTCAGCGGGAAAGCATCCGCGAATTTGAAAAAGAGACCCTGCCCGGTGTGCGCCTGGGCCAGCGGATCATCCCCATGAAGGTCGCCGGTTGCTATATCCCCGGCGGGCGTTTTGCCCATGCATGCTCGGCCATCATGAGTGTCGCCACGGCCAAGGCGGCCGGCGTCGAAACGGTGATCGCATGCTCGCCGCCCCGCGGAGACAGCATTGCCCCTGCCGTGGTTTACGCCCTGGATGTAGCCGGTGCCGACATCATCATTGAAATGGGCGGCGTTCAGGCCATCGCCACCATGGCCTTCGGGCTGTTTACCGGCAAACCGGCCAATATTTTGGCCGGCCCGGGCAATGCCTATGTGGCCGAAGCAAAAAGCATCCTTTCCTCGGCCGGCAAATGCACCATCGACGTATTTGCCGGTCCGACGGAATCGGCCATCATCGCCGACAAGACGGCCGACTATATGACGGTCGCCGTCGACCTGGTATCCCAGGCCGAACACGGGTACGATTCGCCAGTGTGGCTGTTCACCGATTCGAGAGCGCTCGGCGAAAAGGTGCTCGAGGTGATTCCCAAGGTCATTGCCGACATGCCCAACCCCGAAGTTCCCGAAGCCTCCTGGCGGGACTATGGCGAAATCGTCCTCTGCCGCGACAGGGAAGAACTGTGCAGTGTCAATGACGACTATGCCGCCGAACACGTCCAGGTGATGGCGGATGACCTTGACTGGTGGGTCCAAAACCTCCAATCCTACGGGTCGTTGTTTCTGGGTGAAGGCAGCACGGTTCCCCACGGGGACAAGTGCTCGGGGACCAACCACATCCTGCCCACCAAGAAGGCCGGCTATTACTCAGGCGGGCTCAATGTCCTAAAATTTCTCAAGATATACACCTACCAGGAGATCAGCCGGGAAGCCAACCGGGTGATCAGCGCCGCGGCCTCACGCCTGTCGAGGGTCGAGGGCATGGAAGGCCACGCCCGGGCATGCGACTGGCGGCTGAGGAAATACTTCCCCGGTCAGGACTGGGATTTCGAGGTTTACCGGCAGACCAAATATTGATCCGGATTGTCGCCGAACGAACCTGAATTGAATCGGGTCGGTTTTGAAAGTCAATTATCCACTGGAGTATCAACGATGGCTGAAACGCAAAAGAAACGGTTTACCAAGGATTTCACCCTTCAGGAACCGATCTGCGACCCGGGCATTGAAAAGGCGGTGGCCATATTAAAATCCGGCAAGCTTCACCGCTATAACCTCGCTCCGGGTGAAAAGGGAGAGGCGGCACTCCTGGAAGAGGAATTTGCCGCTTACATGGGCAAGAAATATTGCCTGGCCTGCGCGTCCTGCGGGAGTGCCATGTACCTGGCCCTTAAAAGCGCCGGCGTCAAACCGGGCGACAAAGTCCTGTGCAATGCATATACGCTCGCGCCCGTCCCCGGTGCGATCGAAAACAGCGGAGCGGCCATCGAACTGGTCGATATCGTGGACGACTACACCATCGACCTCGACGATCTGGAAAAAAAGGCCGCCGCGCCGGACGTCCGCTGGTTCATGCTGTCCCACATGCGCGGCCACATCGCCAATATGGACAGGATCATGGCAATCTGCGCCGCCCACGACCTCGTCCTGATCGAAGATTGCGCCCACACCATGGGTGCCGCCTGGGACGGAAAAAAGTCCGGCGCCTTCGGCAAGGCCGCCTGCTTCAGCACCCAGACCTACAAGCACATGAATTCAGGGGAAGGCGGCCTGCTGGTCACCGACGACCCGGAACTGATCGCCCGCGCCATCATCTATTCGGGTTCGTACATGCTCTACGAACGCCACACGTCACGGCCCGGCATGGAGATCTTCGAGGGCATCAAAACCATGGTCCCCAATTACTCCAGCCGCATGGACAATCTTCGGGCAGCGATTTTGAGGCCCCAGCTCAAGACATTGGACCATCAATGCGCACGCTGGAACAAGCGCTACCGGATCCTGGAACAGGGGTTGAATAAGATCGACGGGATCACCTGCCCCCGGCGGGATCCCCGCGAAGAGTACGTGGGCAGTTCCATCCAGTTCTCCCTGATCGGTCAGGAAGAAATGGCCATCAGACTTTTTCTCGCCGAGTGCTTGAAGCAGGGTGTCGAGCTCAAATGGTTCGGCAACAAGGAGCCGGTGGGATTTACCAGTGCATATGAAAGCTGGCGATATTTCACCAACCTGCCCGATCTGGCCAACACCAAACGCATCCTTGCCGTCATGTGCGACATGCGTATCCCCCTGACATTTACCCCGGATGATTGCCGGCTTATCCTGGAAATCATCGCAGACATCTCAGCGAAAGTTTTAAAATAAGGAGAAACCAACATGTCCAAGAAAACGGTTAAAACGGATCGTGCCCCGGCGGCCATCGGCCCTTATTCCCAGGCCGTGGTTTCAAGCGGACTGCTTTTTACCTCCGGCCAATTGCCCATCGACCCGGCGACCGGAAAGATTCCCGATGGCAGCATCGAAGACAAGGCCCACATGGTTTTCAAGAATCTCCAAGCCATCGCCAAGGCGGCCGGGACGAATTTGGACAACGCCGTCAAGACGACCGTCTACCTTGCCGATATCGGCAACTTTCAAGCCGTCAACCAGGTCTATGCCCAATACTTCAAAGAGCCGTATCCCGCGCGCAGCGCCTTCCAGGTGGCTGCACTGCCGCTGGGGGCGGATCTTGAAGTGGAAGCCATTTTTCAACTTTAATCGAACGATCAATTGTGGAAAGGACAACTGATGAATTTCAACAAGTTTCCCCGGAGAAGGTATCTTCAGGGACCGACCCCCATCGAAAGCCTGCCTTCCCTGAGCAAGACGCTCGGCGGCGATGTCAATCTTTACATCAAACGGGACGATCTTCTTCCGGGCTCCGGCGGCGGCAATAAGACCAGAAAGCTCGAATTCTGCATTGCCGATGCGCTGGAAAAGGGAGCGGATGCCATCATCACCTGTGGCGCCGTACAATCCAACCATTGCCGGCTCACGGCCGCCTGGTCGGCCAAGGAAGGCCTCGATTGTCACCTGATTTTAGAAGAACGCGTCAAAGGCTCGTACAAGGCGGAGGCCAGCGGGAACAATTTTCTCTTTGAACTGCTGGATGTGAAGAGCATCGGTGTCGTGGCAGGCGGCTCCGACATGATGGCCGAGATGAGCAAAAAAGCCGATGCCCTCGCGGCGGCCGGCAAGAAACCGTATATTATTCCCGGCGGCGCCTCCAACGCGATCGGCGCCATGGGGTACGCGGTCTGTGCGGAAGAGACCATGGGACAGCTCAATGACCAGCGCCTTGACATCGATCACATCATCGTACCGTCGGGCTCTGCCGGAACCCATGCCGGGATGGTGGCGGGCATGAACGGCGTCAACGGAGGGATCGCCATCAGTGGAGTCAATGTTTCCCGGCCGAAGAACGTGCAGGAAGAGATCGTCTACAAGTTGGCAGTGGAAACGGCTGAAAAAATCGGCGTCAAAGGCGGTGTAGCGCGCGAAGAGATCGTCTGCTTCGATCAATATGTCGGGCCGGGCTACTCCCTGCCAACCGATTCCATGGTTGAAGCCGTGAAACTCTTTGCCAGAACCGAAGCCATCCTGCTGGACCCCGTCTATTCCGGCAAAGCGGCTGCAGGACTGATCGATCTGGTAAGAAAAGGGCATTTCACCGGCGGTGCCAATGTGCTTTTCCTGCACACGGGAGGCTCTCCTGCCCTTTACGCGTACATGGACACCTTCCGACATCGTTGATTGAATGCGCCTGGGGAGCCAACGGCGATAACGAGAGCCTCTGATGTCAGGGGCTCTCGAACTCCATTTCCCGGATGGCTGAAAGAAAATGACGCAAACAAGAGAAAAAGTAGTTGGAATCCTGGGGGGCATGGGTCCGGAAGCCACCGTCGACCTGATGCAGCGCATCATCCGCCTGACACCGGCGCTGGACGATGCCGATCATATCCGCTGCATCGTGGACAACAATCCCAAGGTACCGTCCAGGATAAAGGCCATTATCGAAGGGGATGGCGAAGATCCCGGCCCCTGCATGGCGGATATGGGCCGACGGCTCGAATCCTGGGGAGCGGATTTTTTGGTGATCGCCTGCAACACCGCCCATTACTACTATAACGCAGTGCAGCAAGCCGTCACCATTCCGGTGATCAACCTGATCGATCTGGTGGCCGAGCATGTGAGCGGCAGTTATCCGAACCATCGCAAGATCGGCATCCTGGCTTCGCCGGCGGTTGCCATGACCGGGCTTTACACCCGGCGATTCAGCCGGTTGGGAATCGAGGATGTATGGCCCGATCCTGATCATCAGGCGCGCCTGTTGAGCGTCATCAAGGCGGTCAAAAAAGGCGACACCGGTCCTACCGTGCGCGACGACTATCGCCGGGTGGGTCAACACCTGAAGCAAAACGGAGTGGAAATCGCCCTGATTGCCTGTACCGAACTCAGCGCCCTTGGGGAGGATCTCCCCCTGAGTGCCCTGGATGCCGCCGAGATTCTGGCATCAGAAATCGTTCAACTGGCAACCAACCGAAAAAAGCTTGTGGATCGCACAGACCGCGGCGTATAAAGCCCGGATCGCGTTGGCCGTGAAATCAACGTTTTTGCCGGCCGACCGCAGCCGAGCTATTAGATGGCTTTTTTTCTTATTTTATTTTCTTAAAACTCCTTCATCTAATCAATCATGGCGCCGACCACCCTGAGGAGCGTTGATCTTGGCGGAAAACAAATCCTTCATGAAGTCCCTGCAGGCGTATGAAAAGATAAGGGATATGATTCTCACCGGTTTCAAACTCCCCGGCACCCGTCTGGTGATTTCTGAACTCGAAGCCGAACTGGGCATCGGGCGCGGTCCCATCCGCGAAGCCCTGATGCGCCTGGACCGATCCGGACTGGTTAAAAATATCCCCTACAAAGGCGCGATCGTGGCCACGCCGCCAACCCAAAAAGAGATCCTTCATATTTACGATCTGCGGGCGGATTTGGAAGCTACGCTTGCCGTGGAGGCGATCGACAACCTGACCGATGCCGATATCCTCAGGCTCGAAGAATTGATCGCCATCATGGAAGAACTTCCCCAGAATCACTACCAGTTGGACAGGGAGTTTCACCGTGTCATTTGTGCGGCATCAAAGCTTCCCCACCTATGCAACATTGCCCAGGCAATGGTCCAGTCGGTGGAAAGCGTGCTGAATATTTACCGGCGCGAGAAGGACCATTGCATTAAGTTCAATCGGCAACACCGGGCCATTCTCGATGCGCTTAAGCGGAAAGATTCTGAAGAAGTCAAAGCGGCCTTTGAAATCAATATCAAAAGCGGGCTTGAAATTATCAAGGAGACCTTTAGTAAATTGTTAAAAGTTCCTTTCGAATAGCTTCGATCTTTGTTCCATGACCCAGTGGGCCATACTTTCAACTGTTGATCGATGTCGCGATTGACGTCTCTTCCGACCATTTATTGATGCACGGCAGCATGTTGTCATCATTGCTCGGCCCCTGAGTTAAGTGAATTATAGTGGGTGTGTTCATCTGAAACGGCCCGACACCGGATTAAAAAGTAAGTATCCTGAAAAATAATCTTGACGTATTTTCTGATATGTGATGTATCAGATATCAAACCATCAAAAACTGTGATCTCCCATACCAAATAGGAGGATTTACCAATGGCGACAATGAAAATGACCACCGAAGAGGCCTTTATCAAAGTGCTCCAGATGCACGGTATCGAACATGCGTTCGGCATTATCGGCTCGGCGTTTATGCCCATATCCGACCTTTTTCCCAAAGCGGGTATCACCTTCTGGGATGTCGGCCATGAAGGCAACGCCGGTATGATGGCGGACGGGTTCACCCGCGCCTCCGGCAAGATGTCCATGATGATCGCCCAAAACGGCCCTGGCATCACCAACTTCGTTACGCCGGTCAAAACGGCCTACTGGAACCACACCCCGCTGCTGCTGGTGACCGCCCAGGCGGCCAACATGACCATGGGCCAGGGTGGCTTTCAGGAAGTCCCCCAGATGGCCGTTTTCGAAGAGATGGTGGCCTACCAGGAGGAAGTGCGGCACCCCACCCGCATCGCCGAGGTGCTCAACCGGGTCATCATGCAGGCCAAGCAGGCCTCGGCCCCGGCCCAGATCAATATTCCCCGTGATTTCTGGACCCAGGTGATCGACATCCAACTGCCCGCCATCGTTGAATTCGAGCGGCCGGCTGGGGGTGAGAAAGCCATCGCCCGGGCCGCCGAACTGCTTTCCAGGGCCAAATTCCCCGTCGTTCTGAACGGTGGCGGTGTAGTCATCGGCGGCGCCATCCAGGATACCATCGCTTTGGCCGAACGGCTCGACGCCCCGGTTTGCTGCGGCTACCAGCACAATGACGCCTTCCCGGGCAGCCACCCGCTGTTCGCCGGCCCGCTGGGCTACAACGGCTCAAAAGCCGGCATGCAACTGATTTCCAAAGCCGACGTGGTGCTGGCCTTAGGGACCCGATTGAACCCCTTCTCCACCCTGCCCGGCTACGGCATCGACTACTGGCCGAAAAATGCCGCCATTATCCAGGTGGACATGAATCCCAACCGCATCGGCCTGACCAAACCGGTCACCGTGGGCATTGCCGGTGACGTCAAAAAAGTGGCCAACGCCATTCTGGCGCAGCTTTCTGCCACCGCCGGTGACGAGGGCCGCGACGCCCGCAAGGCCGCCATCGCAAAGACCAAGGCCGACTGGGCCCAGGAACTGGCGTCCATGGATCATGAAGAGGACGATCCCGGGACGACCTGGAACCAACGGGCCAAGGACAACGAGCCCGGAAAAATGACCGTCCGCATGGCCTGGCGGGCCATCATCAAAGCCCTGCCCGTCGAGGCCATCATCTCTTCGGATATCGGCAACAACTGCGCCATCGGAAATGCGTACCCGACCTTCGAGGAGGGGCGCAAGTATCTGGCCCCGGGCATGTTCGGCCCCTGCGGCTATGGTTTCCCGGCCATACTGGGCGCAAAAATTGCCAAACCTGGCGTGCCGGTGGTTGGTTTTGCCGGTGACGGCGCCTTCGGGATCTCCATGAACGAGATGACGGCTTGCGGACGCGATGAGTGGCCCGCGATCACCATGATCATCTTCCGCAACTATCAGTGGGGGGCCGAAAAACGCAATACCACCTTATGGTACGACGACAACTTCGTGGGCACCGAGCTTGACACCAATGTCTCCTACGCCGGCATCGCCAAGGCGTGCGGCATGGAAGGTGTCCAGGTCGCCACACCGGAAGATCTCACTGAGAAGTTAAGCGCAGCCGTCAAGGCCCAGATGGAAAACGGTACGACCACCTTCATCGAGGTCTTGAACAACAAGGAACTGGGCGAACCCTTCCGTCGCGATGCCATGAAGAAACCGGTTGCCATTGCCGGAATCGACAAGGCCGACATGCGTCCCCAAAAAGGCGTATAGAGCCAAAAACAGGCCAAGCAAACAAGGTGGAATTTTGAGCAAAGACCATTCCGATAAGGAGAAAAACATGCAAGCAACCGTCGATTGGAACGCGTACGATGCCGAAGAGATGGTTCGCGGCGACCGGGACTATCTGTGGCATCACATCAAGCCCCACAAGGTGTTTCAGTCTGCCGAGCAGATGATCGTTGTCGAAGGCAAGGGCCTTCGGGTAAAGGACATCCGAGGCAGAGAATACCTCGATGCGACCTCCGGGGGCGTCTGGAGCGTGATGGTAGGCCACGGCAGGGAGAGCATCGCCAAGGCCATTTACGATCAGCTCCTCACCCTGGGCTACTACGCCGGCACGGTGGGCAACATCCCCACGATCAAATTTGCCGCCAAGCTGATCGAACTGCTGCCCAACCTGGGCAAGGTCTATTTTTCAAACAGCGGGTCCGAGGCCAACGAAAAGGCGTTCAAGATCGTCCGCCAGCTGTCGAAGATCGATCCGGGGCGCAAGGGCAAGTACAAAATCCTCTTCCGGGACCGGGACTATCACGGCACGACCATCGGCGCCCTCAGCGCCACCGGACAGCTGCAGCGCAAGCAGGACTTCGGCCCCTTTGCCGAGGGGTTTGCCGAGTTTCCCCACGCGCTGTGCTACCGCTGCCCCTTTGACAAATCCTACCCGGGCTGCAACATCGACTGCGCCCGCAGCCTCGAAGCGGTCATTCGCAAGGAGGGGCCGGACACCATCGGCGGCTGTATCGTGGAGCCGATCACCGCCGGCGGCGGCATCATCGTGCCGGTGCCGGAGTATTATCCGATTCTCCAGGAGATCTGCAACCGCTACGGCATCTACCTGATCATGGACGAGGTGGTCTGCGGGTTCGGGCGCACCGGAAAATTCTGGGGCTTCGAGCAGTATGATGTGGACCCGGACATGGTCACCATGGCCAAGGGGCTGGCCAGCTCTTACATGCCCCTTTCCGCCACGGTCACCCGCCAGGATATTTATGACAAGTTCCTGTGCGACCCGGCCGACCCCGAAAAAGGCATCAACTACTTCCGCGACATCAGCACTTATGGCGGCTGCGCCGGAGCCACCGTTGCCGCGCTGGAAAGCACGCGCATCATCGAAGCGGAAAACCTGGTGGAAAACAGCCGGGTGGTCGGTGCGTACATGCTCGAGAGCCTGCAGGCGCTGTCCGACCTTCCCATGGTGGGCCATGTACGCGGCAAAGGTCTGTTCTGCGGCCTCGAACTGGTCAAGGACAAGGCTGCCAAAACACCCATCACCGAGGCGGAGATGGGCCGCATCATGGGCATGGTTGCCGCCGAAGGCGTCCTGATCGGCAGGACCAACAGCTCGCTGCCGGGCAACAACACGATCATGAATTTTGCACCCGCATTGATCGCCACCAAGGCGGACATCGACGAGATCGTGTCGGCGGTAAAAAAAGCCATTGAAAAATTTACCTCTTCTTGAACCGCAAAACCCAATGCAGCAGTCCTGAAGATAAACGGTACTGACAACCGAAATGGAGGAAAAGATGAAAGTCGGTATACTTAAAGAGATCAAGACGGAAGAGAACCGCGTGTGCATGACCCCGGCGGGCGTGGAGGTGATGATCCACAACGGCCACAC